>NZ_JBQQCE010000532.1:0-6395 GCF_052245645.1 Streptomyces sp. KR55
CAGCCGCTGGCCCTCCTGGTCGGTCAGTCTGCGCACACGGACAGGCTCGGCCACCGCGCCTCCAGCGGTCGGATCGGACGTCACCGCACATCCAACCGCCACGACCACCAACCCGGCGAACCTATGCAGTCACAGCACTAGATGGCGACAGCTCAGGACCTCTCCGGGCTACCGGGCGCTGGCTCTGATAGAGCGGATCATGCGCACCTCCTATATCTTCCAGATTTCTTTGATCGAGGACGTGTGTCCGGCGGCTATGCGATGACCGGGGAGAGAGGTGAGGGGAAATCCGGGAGGACCTCCGTAGCCAGTTCGTGCAGAACGTTCTCGACGGGGCGGTCGCCGGGCCGGAGGTTGAAGGAGACATGGGCGACGCCCAGGTCACCCATCTTCTTCAAATGGTCGCGCAGGGCGTGCCGACCGGTGCGCAGGCCGAGCCGGATCGCGGTAGCCGGGGTGTCGGAGTCCGCGGCCAGATCCAGCTGCATCGGGGTCAGGTATGGCTTGGGGGCATCGGCGGTGAGCTTGCGCCACTCCTGGGTCTTGAGCCGTAGAGCGCCGAGCGGACGAGGGTAGTTGAGTGAGGCCTCGACGTTCTCGGCAATCCACTCGGAGGACTGCTGGGCGTGACCGGCGATGGCCAGCGGGATCGTGGCGCCGGTCGGCTTCGGCAGGACGTCGAGCTGCCGGTCGGCGCCCAGCCCGACTGCGGGCAGGGCAAGCCCCTGCCCCTTGGGACGGGTGGCCCAGGCCGCGCGCAGTGTCTCCACGCTCTCGCGGAACGTCTGGCCGCGCGCATTGAAGTCCTGGCCGAACAACGGGTATTCGACGGGCCGGTCGCCGCTGGCGAGCCCTAGGACGAACCGGCCGCCGGAGAGGACGTCGACGGTGGCGGCCGCCTTGGCCACAAGCAGCGGCTGTCGCAGCGGCAGGACGACGGCGGCGGTGCCGAGCACGGCTCGCTCGGTGACGGCGGCGAGGTGGCCGAGGTGGGTGAAGGTCTCGAAGACGGAACCGGCATCGCCGAACTGCTCGGGGTCGTACAGCGGCACGTCGCGCACCCACAGGGCGGCGAAGCCGAGCTCGTCGGCGAGCCGGGCGAGGTGGGCGTGCTCGGTGAGGTCGGGGACGCCGAAGGGGCGGCCTGCGGCGCGGCCGGCGCGCAGTCGCGCGGCGCCCCAGTCGTTGTCCAGCGGCAGTTCGAGCCCGAGGGTCGGCCGGCCATCAAGGGAGACCAGACGGTCCAGAGCTGTGGGGATCGCTGGCATGAGAAGAACACACCTTTCGGTCGGGGAAGGGGCTCACGCGGGCACGGCTGGGGGGAGCCTCGCCCGCGTGAGGTTTGTGCGGCCTGGTGGAGTGCAGCCAGGTCCTAGTTGAGGGCGTCCGGGTGGGGACCGGTGCGCAGGTCGGAGTCGAGGGTGGCGATCGAGGCCATCTCGTCGACAGTCAGACTGAAGTCGAAGACGTCGAGGTTCTCTCGGATACGGGCCGGGGTGACGGACTTGGGGATGACCACGTTGCCGAGCTGGAGGTGCCAGCGCAGCACCACCTGAGCGGGAGACTTGCCGTGCCTCGTGGCGATCTCCCGAAGCACGGACTCGTTCAGGACGGCGCCTTGGGCGAGAGGGCTCCAGGCCTCGGTCGCGATGCCGTGGACGGCGTGCAGATCGCGCAGCTCCCGCTGCTGGAGGCCAGGGTGCAGTTCGATCTGGTTGACCGCGGGCACGAGGTCGCTGCTCTTCAGGAGGCGCGTGAGGTGCCCGGGCTGGAAGTTGGACACGCCAGCGGTGTGGACACGGCCGTCCTCAGCCAGCTTCTCGATGGCCTTCCAGGTCTCCAGGTACAGGTCGCGACCGGGGGCCGGCCAGTGGATCAGGTACAGGTCGACGTGGTCGAGGCCGAGGTTGTCGAGGCTGGCGTCGAAGGCCTTGAGCGTGGCGTCGTAGCCCTGGTCGGCGTTCCACAGCTTGGTGGTGACGAAAAGGTCCTCGCGGGCGATGTCCGAGGTGGCCAGGGCGCGGCCGACACCTGCTTCGTTGCCGTAGATCGCGGCGGTGTCGATGGAGCGGTAGCCGGCCTCCAGGGCGTGGGTGACGGCGGCCATGGTCTCCTCGTCGGGGACCTGGAAGACACCGAAGCCGAGCTGGGGGATTTCCACGCCGTTGTTGAGCGTGACGGTGGGGACGGAGCTCATGGTGTTCCTTGGAGTTTGCGGGGCAGCAGATCAGCCGAGGGCGGTGACGGCCGTGGTGGCGAAGGTGTGGTCCTGCTCGGGGGCCCCGCCGCCGACGCCGATGGCGCCGATGAGGCGGCCGTCACGGTGGACGGGGATGCCGCCGGCGATGAAGAGCAGCGGACGGTCCAGGGCGGTGGGCAGGCTGTGGAAGGGTCCGTCGGGCTTGACCAGGTCGACGAGGTCGGCGGTGGGGGCGTTCAGCTGGAGGGCGGTGTAGGCCTTGCGGGTGCTGGTCTCGCCGGAGATGAGTACGGCCCTGTCGTCGCGGCGGAAGGCGAGGAGGTGGCCTCCGGCGTCGAGGACGGTGACGCTGATGGTGACTCGGGCAGCCTCGGCGGCGCGGCGGGCGGCGGTGACGAGGATCTCGGCGTCCCTAATGGTCAGCGGGGCGACGGCAGTGGTTGTGGTGATCATGGTGATTTCTCCGTGGGGTGGTTGGTGGTGTGGGCGGGGCGGGACGACGGTCCCCCGCCCCGCGAGTGATCAGTGCTGAACGGTGACCGGCGTCTGCTCGGCGGTGCCGGACGCCGAAACGACGCGGCTGGCGGTCCGGGTACGGCGGTCGAGGTATGCCGCGAGGAAGGCGAGCAGCAGGGCGGTGCCGGCGAGGAGGGCGCCGACCCAGTTCGGGGCGGTGTAGCCGAGCCCGGCGGAGATGACCACACCACCCAGCCATGCGGCCAGGGCGTTGCCGAGGTTGAAGGCGCCGATGTTGGCGGCCGAGGCCAGCGTCGGGGCCGCCGATGCCTGGTCGAGGACCCACTTCTGCAGCGGCGGGACGGTCGCGAATCCCAGTGCGCCGATCAGCGTCAGGGTGATGGCTGCGAGGATCTTGTTGTGCGCGGTCGCCGTGAACAGCAGCAGCGCGACAGTGAGGGCGGCGAGCGTGGTGAACAGCATGGGCATGAGCGCGCGGTCGGCGAACTTGCCGCCCAGCAGGTTGCCCAGGAACATGCCGATGCCGAACAGGACGAGCAGCCAGGTGACCGCGCCCGCGGAGTAGCCGGCGACGTCGGTCATCATCGGCGTGATGTACGTGATGGCTGCGAACACGCCGCCGTATCCCAGAACCGTCATCGCCATGGCGAGCCAGACCTGGACGTTACGGAAGGCGGCGAATTCGCTGCGTACCCGCACACCCTCGGGCTTGCCCATCTCGGGCACGAGCTTGGCCACGCCGAGGAAGCCGACCACGCCGAGTGCTGCGACGATCGCGAAGGTGACGCGCCAGCCGGCGGACTGTCCGATATAGGTGCCGAGCGGGACGCCCACAGTGGTCGCGATGGTCAGACCCATGAACATCAAAGAGATGGCCGAGGCCTTCTTCTCAGGGGTGACCAGATCGGCCGCTACCACCGAGCCGATGCCGAAGAACGCGCCGTGCGCGAGCGAGGCGATCACACGGCCGATCAGCATCACGCCGAAGACGGGCGCCACGGCGGAGAGCACATTGCCCGCGATGAACAGGACCATCAGGAACATGAGCATCTTCTTGCGGGACACCTTGGTCCCCATGACGGTCAGCAGCGGGGCGCCGATCAGTACGCCTAGGGCGTAGCCGGTCACCAGCCAGCCGGCGGTGGGGATCGACACACCGAAGTCGCCCGCGACCTCGGGCAGCACGCCCATGATCACGAACTCGGTGGTGCCGATCCCGAAGGCCCCTATAGCCAGGGCCAGAAGCGCGAGAGGCATGGGAAAGCCTTTCAAGTCTGTTGCGAGGGTTTGTCGAGGGGACGTTGCTGTAAGGACTCTTTTGCGGGAGAGCCTTACCGGCGTCGACAATAGTTGCATACGCTTGATACGTGCAAGCGCAAATGAAGGATGACGACGTTTGTCGCCTCGTGCAAGTATTGCTAGCATTGGCCCGCTGGCGAAGGAGGCCCTCATGACCGCTACTGACCCGACTCTCACCGCCCTCGCGCAGGGCTGGTGTGCGCTCTCTTTGCTGCACGGCAGGATCGAGGCCCACATCGAGCGCGCCCTGCAGGCCAAACACGGCCTGAGCGTGCGCGAGTACTCGCTGCTCGACGTCCTCAGCCGCCAGCACGACGGAGAAGGCGGCCACCTGCAGATGAAGCAGGTCGCCGACGCCGTCGTGCTGAGCCAGAGCGCCACCACTCGGCTGGTCACCCGCCTCGAGGACCGCGGCCTGCTTTCCCGCTACCTGTGCCCCACCGACCGCCGCGGCATCTACACCAACGTCTCCGACGCCGGACTCAAGCTGCTCGAAGAAGCCCGCCCCACCAACGAAGCCGCCCTCCGCGAAGCCCTCGACGAAGCAGACCGTGATCCCCGACTGCAGCCCCTGGTCAGGGCTGTAGGGATGGTCGGGGCCCCGGCGTGGAGTCACGGCGCTCGGTGATTGTGTGCGCCTTCTAATGCACGCGCCTGATATCACTGATGCGTACTATTGTGTACGCGGGTAGACGTCACACGCAGGGACATGGCTGCCGTGAGAGCAATGGGACTGAAGCACTACGGACGGCCCGAGGACCTTGAGCTGGTGGACCACCCGGAACCCAAGGTGGCACCTGGAGAGGTCCTCGTCCGGGTAGTCGCCGCCGGGATCAACCCGGTGGGCTGGAAGCTGGCCGAGGGACGGCTCGACGCCCTCATGGAGACGGCATTCCCCCTGATCCCCGGCTGGGACGTGGCCGGAGTCGTAGAACGCGTGGGCCCCGACGCCGGTGAATTCGCACCGGGCGACGAGGTATTCGGCTACATCCGCAAGGACCACGTCCAGCTGGGCGCCTACGCCGAGCTGGTCTCCGCGCACGTACGCATGCTGGCGCGCAAGCCCGATTCGCTGACTTGGGAGCAGGCCGCGGGTGTGCCGCTGGCCGGACTGACGGCATATCAAGCTGTCAAGCACGCCGGGGTCGAAGCAGGCGAGACGGTCCTGGTCCAGGGCGCCTCAGGCGGACCACCCGGCCCCGGCGGCCCGCTGCCCTGGCGCGAGGCGCCCGACCGGTCCGAACCGCCGCGGATCTGTTCTGTCAACTCGGCGTCGCGGACCCCGCGGGGCCAGGAGTGCCGGTGCGGCGGGCGTAGAAGGCGGTCCTGGAGACCTTCAGCAGTTCACACGCCCGTTTGACGTTGTGGCTGCTCTGCTTCTCCGCCTCGATGTCTCGGATGTCCGTCAAGCGGATCAAGCCCAACATCGAGCTGGAGCAGGGCCGCGGCCAGAGTCCGTCGCCGCAGATTCTTACGTCGCTGGCCAGGGCGTTGCGGTTGGACACCGACGGATCCGCCCACCTGCTTCATCTGGCCGGGCACCAGCATCCGTTGGGCGCCGAGCCGGCCGGCATGCAGCGCGCACTGGCCCAGCTGCTGGATTTGCTGCACGACACTCCGGCGATGGTGATGACGGACCTGCACGAGATCCTCGTGCAAAACCCGCTGTGCGAGGTACTCATCGGGGTGCATGCTGGGCCCCGGGTCCTGAGGCGAGCTTCGTGCTGCAGTGGTTCATTCATCCGGAGGTGCAGGCCCTGTATCCGAGCGAGGACCACGCGTACCACTCACGGTTGCTGGTGTCTGACCTGCAGGCGGCCGCGGCCCGCCGCCAGTCGGATGCAGCCACGCGGGGATGTGTGGGAAATTCCGTCGCCGCAGGTCAGGCCTGGTGGTGCGCGACGCCCCCAAACGCGGCAGCCCCGAACCCCAAACGCCTTTGCAGTGTTTTCGCAGCTCATGAGCGCGCAGAGGGTGCAGCGGAGCACACGAATTCAGTGCGACGCGTGCACGCTGTCGGGGGCGTGCAGGCCATGGGCGGCGGCACGCATCTGACACTGCACGAGTGAACCTGTCACCCAAGAGATGGCACTCATTTTGCTACTTGAGTAGCGAGACGGCAGCCTGACCGCATGGCAACGTCCCACCCCCCGTCGGTCGACGACCGCCGCGCCCTCCTGCTCCTCCTGGACGACCAGGACCGCCTGATGCTGTGCGGCGGATGCTGCGGCGGCTGGACGGTCCCGCAGACGCTGCTCGGCGCCGGCGCCGATTTCAAGGACGGGGCCACTCAGAGGGCATTTGGTTTAGGTAGATCGCCCCGTATGCCCTAGTAGGTGCCTCGCCAGGTGGGTGTGGTCTCGTCCGTTATGCGCTTGGCGAGGTTGTCGATCGAGGCGAGGTGGATCATGGCTTCGGA
>NZ_JBQQCE010000533.1:0-6393 GCF_052245645.1 Streptomyces sp. KR55
CCGCACCGGCGGACGTGGAACGCTGGTGGCAGTCTTTCCTCCGCAGATTCGATCTTGAGCACACCTTCCGGCTCATGAAACAAACCCTCGGCTGGACCGCCCCGAAGGTCCGTCACGCGGACACCGCGGACCTGTGGACCTGGCTCATCATCGCCGCCCACGCCCAGCTCCGCCTGGCCCGGCCACTCGCCGAGGACCTCCGCCGGCCCTGGGAACGCCGCACCGAGCCCCGCCGACTCACCCCTGCCCGAGTCCGCCGCGGGTTTCGCAACCTCCGCTCCACGACCGCGAGGCCGTCGGCCGCACCGAAACCCACACGACCAGGCCCCGGACGGCCTCCCGGTTCGAAGAACAAGGAGCGAGCCAAGCATCACGACGTCGGCAAGACGGTCAAACGCGCCGAATCAATCAAGGAACACCAAGCCCGTCCACGTTAAACGCCAAGCTAACTGGCTGTTCTCTATCCGCTCGCGTGGTCGGTCCGCTTCGAACGGGGTCCTGGATCGGGTGAGTTGGCCGGTGCGTAGGCATGAAGGAAGGGCCTCTTGGCAGCTCGCGGTTGTCGAATCCAGCGAGTGGCAAGAGGCCCTGGTGTTGAAGTGTCGCGTGGTGGTGGCTGGCGGGTCCAGTCAGGCCACCCATGGGTGTGACTGTCTCGCCCACAGGTTCGGGAACGCGGCCGACCGGCCGGAGCGCCGGCCCCGGTACGACTCGGACATGAGCGATGCCGAGTGGGCTCTCGTGCGCGATCTGCTGCCGGTGCCGGGATGGCCGGCAGGCCGGGGCGGGCGGCCGGAGGGCTACTGTCACCGGCAGATGATCGACGCGGTGCGCTAACTCGTCGACAATGGCATCAAGTGGCGCGCGATGCCCGCGGACTTCCCGCCCTGGCCGAGGGTGTATGCCTTCTTCGCCCGCTGGCGGGATACGGGCTTGGCGGCCGAGCTGCACGAGCGGCTGCGCGAGGCCGTGCGCCGGACGGAAGGCCGCGAGGAGGAGCCGAGTGCGGCGGTCGTGGACTCGCAGTCGGTGAAGGCGGAGGAGGAATTCGGCGGTACGGCGGCCCGCCGCGTCCGCGGCCTCGTCGGCAGCCGCCGCTCGGCCTCGGCCCGGCGCGCGGTCTGTTCGCTGTACGGCATCTCGGCCTCCACCCGGGCCGCTACCCGGGCCCGCAGCGCGCGCCGCGTGTGGACTGTGTTCCCGCGGGTCCGGCAGCCGGAGCCTGTGTCCAGCCGGATGCCGTCGTCACACCTCAGATCCGGACAGGCAGGGCGCTGAACCAGGCCCCGACCAAGCAGCCAGCCCATCGGATCGCGCCAGGGCCCTCAGCACCGACCTCCCACAGCCGGTCGGTGAGCCGGTTGGCGAGCACCTGCGGCGCCGCCTCCGGGGCAACCATCCCCGACAGGGCATCCAGCGCCCGATCCATGGCAACGAAGCGCAACGGCCTGCTGGGTACCCGTCCGGCAAGGATGGGGCGAACAGCATCCGGCCGGAAGGGACGGCCTCAGCCGCTTTGGCAACAAAACGAACCCCGTCTCCTGCGGGTTGCGCTTGACGATCCCGATGTCGATGTCCGGGCTGCCGGCCTCGCTCAGACCCCCGGTTCCTCCGGGGCCGCAGGCGGCTCGGTGGGCGTCAGCGCGGGCGGGCGGAAAAGGACGGCCCGGGCCACGGACGGGGCGAACAGGGCGGTGACGGGCGCGGAGAGGGTCAGTACAGAGCGGAAGGCGCGCCCCACGACGGGGTCGCCGGGGTAGCAGTCCTGGACTCGCTGCAGGTACCGGTCGGCAACGCGGTCCGCGGGCCCGCCGGCGACCGCGTTGCCGATCGCGCCCGGCATCTTGCGGTCCGCCCCGGCGGAGATGTCCCACGCCTGCCGGGACGCTGTGAGCAGTGCCCGCTGCACACGCCGCGTGGTGGGGGTCCGGCGCTGGTCGGCCAGCGCGTCGCTCAGGGCGACCGCGCTCATCGCGGCGACGGCCATGCCCTGCCCGTAGATCGGGTTGAAGGTGCACAGGGCGTCGCCGGTGGCGAGGAATCCGGCCGGGCGGCGGCCGGGAAGGTCGTAGCGGCGGCGGATGTTCGCGGTTCGTCGGTACCCGAACGCCGGCGAGAGCGGTTCGGCCTCGTCCAGCCACCGGTGCAGGAGCGGATGCGGCAGCCTCTTGGTGTACGTCACGAACTCGTCGTCGTCCGTGGGCGGTTCGTCGCCGCGCAGTCCCGAGACGATGACCAGATGGCTGCCGTCCTCCAGCGGCAGCGCACCGCCGGCGTGGACCTGGTCGGGGCTCGGGTAGACGTAGTAGCCGACGGTGTCGCCGTCGAGGACGCCCCTCCTGCCGCGGTAGACGCGCGAGGCGTACGCAAGCCCCGTGTCGATGGTCTCCTCGTACGGGGCCTCGGCGCCGATCGCCGTGAGCCACTGCGGGGCCTTGGTGCCGCTGCCGGAGGCGTCGACGACCAGGTCGGCCTCGAGGGGCCGGTGCTCTGCGCGGGCGTCGCCGGAGCGGTCCCGCAGCAGCACGCCCCGCACGCGCGAGGCGTCACCGAGGAGCCCGACGACATCGGTCCCCTCCACCGTGCTGATCACCGGGTTGGCCAGGGCCCGCCGCCGCACCAGCTCCTCGAGCTGCGCGCGGGAACCGGTGTAGATGTGCGTCGTCGCGGGCACCCGGCGGAACCAGCGGCCGTTCTGCCACAGCACCAAGTCCGACGGCATGCCCACCCGCGGCGCTCCCGCCGCCCGCAGCTCCGCCAGGAAGCCCGGCAGCAACGACTCCAGGGCCGACTGCCCGCCCTCCAGCAGGACATGCGGATGCCGGCCCTGCGGTACGCCGGGCCGCGGCTTGCTGCCGTCCGGGAACCGGTCGCGCTCCACGACGGTCACTCGGTCGGCGTGCCCGGCGAGGACGTGCGCCGCGAGGAACCCCGCAAGGCTCCCGCCCACGACGACCGCATGCCGCTCACCCCGGCCGCCGCCCACACCCCAACCACCCGTTTCTCCGGCAGAGTTCACCAATCCGCTCCCCTGATCGCCACGTCGTCGGAAGGCACCAGTATCCTGCTCCACAGGGAGCGGTTGACCGCGTTCCAGCCCTTTTGCGCCTCCCGAATACACCCGCCCCGGATCACTCCCCCGGCCCCGTCGTCAGGGTGTTGCAGCTGATACCCATCAAGTTGTCTGGTCGCTCGGCGATCACGGTTACGCAGCGTCCACCGCCACCCCCGCCTGCGGCCGCACGCGCCACGGCCGCCCGCTGGCGTGCAGCGCCCAGTACGTCCAGTCTGGCGACTCATCGAGCTTCAACATCAAGCACCTCCCTCCCTCTCCCGGGACGTCCTCGGAAGAGCACAGAAGGTGCTGCTCGTCAGCTCACGCATCACTGCTATGGCCGCCCCTGCAGCCTTTCAGGAGTCTGCGCCACGTAACAGAAGTTGTATGCACCGCCGTTGAGTCTTGTCGTTGCGGGGCCTCAGGACTTTCCTGACGGTTTGCCGTCAGGAGATGCCTGACCGTCGGTTGGTTGGCTGCCCATGCCTCTGACCAGCAGACGCGTGATCGGATCGGTGTTCTTGCGCGGCCTGACCGCGAGTTCGTCCCCGCCGTACAGGATTCCGGTGGTGGGTGTCCTCGATCATGACGGTGACGATCTTTCCCGCGGGGCGGGGACCGAGCTTGACGAACTGCCCGTTGATCACGAAGCGACCGCTGGCGTGCACCTTGCGTTGAGCCCGGATGGACCCGGCAGGAAAGGCAACCCGGGGCAGCGGGCTGGAGGCAGCCCGGGCGCTGTGGAATTGGGTCAGACGGCTTGCCGGCACCGGACTGGACCAGGTTCCCACCAGCACGTTGTCCGCAATCGCATGCATGAGATGGCCGTCGAGCCGCAGCACCACAGTGCGTTCCGCGAAGGGGAAACCCGACCTGGAACTTACCAGTTGACGGACACGTGGCCATCCCGCCGAACCCGGCTGCCACACGGTGGCCCGACGTGCCCTTCCCCTGGGTCTCGGACGACGCCGAACGTGTAGAACAGGCTGACCAGGGCTGCTCCCCGGCAGGCCTGCTCGCCCTGCTGTCGGCCGTACCGGATCTCCTCAGACGGAGATGGGTTCCAGCAGCCTTTTCGGCCTGAGCAGTGCCCGGCTGACCGAATCTGCCGGGTCGGGGGCCAGCCCGGGCCCCGGCTCCATGAGGACGTCTTCGACGGGCACAACGATGGCGCAGGTGGGGCACTCTCCGTACGGGCCCAGCTCGGTGCCGCAGTCGGCGTGCCGGAAGTAGCGCAGCCGGGTCTCTGTGATGTGCTCGCGGCCCCACAGTCCGAGCGCGCACAGGGTGGGCCACAGCGCGATGCCGCGCTCCGTGATCACGTACTCGTCACGCGGGGGCGACTGCTGGTACTGCCGCTTTTCGAGGAGACCTTGCTCCGTGAGTTTTTGCAGACGGGCGGAGAGCACGGCGCGCGGGATGCCGAGGTGAACGAGGAAGTCGTTGTAGCGACGGACGCCGAACAGCGCGTCACGGACGACGAGCAGCGTCCATCGCTCGCCGACGATCTCCAGCGCATGCGCGATGGAGCACTCTTGCGTCGCGTAGTCCTTACCCAGGGCCATGCCATCCACCGTACCAAGTGAGTTCGGTGATTGAATTCACAAGAGGCAGCGGGATCGACGACGGAACCTCTGACGCTACGGTGACGAGCCAGCTAGGTTCAATGACCGAATCTTCACCGCGAGCTTCCGGAGGCCAGACCCCATGTCCCGCCCGGGCACACCAGCCAAGCCAGCGACCACCGACGTGAAGACGCACGCCGAAGCAGCCCCAAGGCCCCGCGCCACCCTGGCCCTGACCAGCGCCGCAACAGCCGTGACGCTGATGACGTACACGGCACCGCTCGTCACGCTCCGCGACACCGCCGCGGCCCTGCACACCCCGCTCTCCGCACAGGCCTGGCTGATCAATGGCACACCGCTGGGTCTGGCCGCCCTCCTCCTGGTCGCAGGCAGCCTCGCCGACGACTACGGCCGCCGCCGGATCTTCCTCGTCGGCACGCTCACCCTCGGCGTCACCACAGCACTGGGCGCGCTGGCCTCCGCGACCTGGCTGTTCACATTGGCCCGCATCGCGCAAGGTGCGGCCAGCGCGGCGATTCTGGCGAGCAGCCTGGGCCTTCTGGTGCACGCCTTCCCGAGTCCACGCGGCCGACTGCACGCGACGGGCGTCTGGGGCGCCTTCGTCAGCGGCGGCATCGCGGTCGGCCCGCTGGTGGTGGGCGCGATACCGAGCTGGCGGGTGGCGTACGGCGTCCTGGGCGCGGCGGTGCTGATCGTGGCGGCCCTGTCGGCGCGTACGTTGTCGGAGTCCTGCTCCCCGAGGGACGGACGTCCTGACGTCCTGGGCGCGCTGGCCTTCGGTCTGGCTCTGGTCGCCCTGGTCGCCGCGCTGACCCTGGGCCGTGACGGCTGGCTCCGCGCCCCGGTGGGCCTGCTGTTCCTGGCGGCCGTCCTGCTGGTGGGCCTGTTCGTGCTCGTGGAACGCCGCACGAAGAACCCGATGATCGAGCTGGGTCTGCTGCGCCGCCCCGGCTTCCTGGCCTCGTCGGTCGGCGGCCTGTTCACGGGCCTCGCGGTGATCGGCCTCTTCAGCTTCCTGCCCTTCATCCTTCAACAGACACTCTCCCTGTCCCCGATCGAGACGGCGTGGCTGTTCCTGCTCTGGTCGGGCCTGTCCTTCGGCGTGGCTCTCCAGGCCAAGCGGCTGGCGGGCCGCGTGCCGACGCGTCACCAGCTTGCCCTGGGGTTCCTCCTGCACGCGGCCGGCGTCCTGACGATGCTCGGCGCCATCAATGCCGACTCCTGGCAGCGCCTGCTTCCCGGCCTGATCATCAGCGGCGTCGGCAGCGGACTGCTCAACGCCGCGCTGCCCCTGCTGGCGGTGTAGACGGTTCCGGCCGCCAGGGCGGCCATGGGCTCAGGTGCCCAGCAAACTCTTCGATACATCGGCTCCTCCGCCGGGGTGGCGCTCACGATCGCGGTGGTCACCTCGTCGAGCGGCGGCCTGGGGGACGGAACGAACGTCGCGATCCTCGCCGGGGCGGGGCTGTCGGTACTGGCGGCCGGGGCGGTGCTGGTGCTGCGGGAGCGCGCGTGAGCAGCGACTGGTCAGGGCACGGCATGCCGACGTTCTGCGTCGGCGTCCGGCCGGAGGAGTGAGGGAACGGGGCACATCACCGTCACGCCACCTCCCTCCCCTCCCTCCGACCGGACACCGCCTGCCGGGTCAGCCCTTGAGTCCTGCGCGAACCACCAGAGCGTCGTGGTCCGTGTGGGTGGCCGCTTCGATCTCCAGGCGCGGTGCCCGCAAGGTGCCGCACACGTGCTGGATGC
>NZ_JBQQCE010000534.1:0-6366 GCF_052245645.1 Streptomyces sp. KR55
AACTGGCCGACGCCGCCGTCCCCCGCCTCGCCGACTTCACCGTCGTCGACCTCCTCGACGTCCCCGGGAGCGGCGAGGAGTTGCCCTCCGCCCTGCTGGCCGGGACCGTCACCCTGCGCCGCACCGCGGTGCAGTCGGTCCTCGACGAGCACCCCGAGTCCGTGGCCGGGGCGGGCGAGACGACCGCCTACCCGGCACTGTCGCCCGTGGCCGAATGCCTGGCCCAGGGCCGTGGCGCCCTGTACACGACGGCCGACTTCGCCGTCGCCCGGTGGGCGGGCGAGGACCCCCAGGCCGCCCGGATCCGCGAGGTGGGGACACACTCACTGATGGTGGTGCCGATGCGCTCACAGGACACCACGGTCGGCGTGGCCCTCTTCGGCCGTCACCGGAGCCCGGAGCCCTTCACACTGGAGGACCTGTGGCTTGCCGAGCAGCTCACGGCCCGGGCGGCCGTCGGCATCCCCAACGCCCGCCGACCAGCACGTGATCGCACCACCACCATGACCCTGCAGCGCAGCCTGCTCCCGCAGACACTGCCCAACCAGGCGGCCCTCGAGATCGCCTCCCGCTACCTGCCCGCCGGCGGCCAGGCCGGCGTGGGCGGCGACTGGTTCGACGTGATCCCGCTGTCCGGCGCACGGGTGGCCCTCGTGGTGGGCGATGTGGTCGGCCACGGCATGCGCGCCTCGGCCACCATGGGCCGGCTGTGCACCGCGGTGCGCACCCTGGCCGACGTCGACCTGCCGCCCGACGAGCTGCTCACCCACTTGGACGACCTCGTCATCCGCCTGTCCACCGACGAGGCCGTCACGGGCAGCGCCGCCGAGACCGCCGGGGGCATCGGCACCACCTGCCTGTACGCCGTCTACGATCCGGTCTCCCGCCGCTGTACCCTCGCCCGGGCCGGCCACCCCCCGCCCGCCGTGGTCACCCCGGACGGCGCCGTGTACCTCCTCGACGTCCCGGCGGGCCCGCCGCTGGGCCTGGGCGGCCTGCCGTTCGAGACCAGCGAAACCGAACTGCCCGAAGGCAGCCTCCTCGTCCTGTACACCGACGGTCTGCTCGAAATCCGCGACCGCGACATCGACGAGGCCCTGGACAAGATGTTCGCCGCCCTCGCCCGCCCCGCCCCGACACCGGAGTCGGTCTGCGACCAGGTACTCACGGCCCTGCTGACCCACCGCCCGGACGACGACATCGCCCTGCTCATCGCCCGCACCCGGGCCCTCGACCCCGACCGGGTCGCCGCCTGGGACCTGGCCTGCGACCCCGCCGCCGTCGCCGGGGCCCGCCAGCTGGCCACCGGCAAGCTGGCGGCCTGGGGACTTACCGACGCCGAGTTCGTCACCGAACTGATGGTCAGCGAACTCGTCACCAATGCCATCCGCTACGGCCGGCCGCCCATCCAGCTCCGGCTGATCCACGAGAGCAACACCCTGATCTGCGAAGTCTCCGACTCGAGCAGCACCACCCCGCACATGCGGCGTGCCCGGATCTTCGACGAAGGCGGGCGCGGCCTGCTGCTGGTCGCCCAGCTCGCCCGCCGCTGGGGCACCCGGCACGCCCCCGCCGGCAAGACCATCTGGGCCGAGCAGTCCCTGACCGGGAGCTGAGTGCCCGCTCCGAAGAGTTCACCGCAGCTCGTCCACGTAGCGGTCCGTCCCCGGGATGGTGGGGATGAAGGGTGCGACGAACGTGACGTCGCCCAGCCCCGAGGCGGCGACTGCCGTGTGCAGGTCCGTGAAGTGGTTCCGCCAGGCGTCGCGTGGGTCGTGCTGGAGGAACCACAGCAGGGTCAGTCGGGTCCCGACGCCCTCGACCTGCTTGACGTAGGTCATCCGGTCCAGGGGCAGCGGCGTCGGCGTGAAGACGGTCACGAAGGCCGCGGGGGAGCCCGCCAGCTGTTTCGGGAGGTGGTCGTCGCGCAGCCAGACGAGCAGTTCCTCGCGCCTGCCGGGGGAGCCGGCATCGATGACCTGGACGACGAGCCCGGCGTAGGGGTGGTCGAGGGCGTGGATGTCACGCGGGCCGTGGTCGCCGTCGCGGTAGACGGTCGCGGTGTGGTCCTGGAAGGCGGTGAAGATGTGGGTGCGGTCCTGGAAGACGCGATGGTCGCGGTTGAGGCGCTTGTTGATGCCGACGGTCCACCGCATGTGGTCGGCGTAGCGGCCCGCGGTGATCCAGTAGACGGATAGGTAGCATCCCGCCGTGACCGGCTGCGCGATGGCGGACTTCTCGGGGTAGCGCAGGAGCTGCAGTTCGCGTGGGGCCACCCAGCGGCGCCCTGCGTACATCCAGGGCATGGCCATCGCGCCGGCGATGTAGTGGTCGTCCTCGTACCAGCGGTTGTACTCGCGCTCCCGGCCGGGGTGCGGCTCGACCATGGTGATCAGGGCGTGCCCGAGGTCGGCTCCGTAGGGGCCGACGGCGGCCAGTTCCGCGTACATGTCGCTGCGGGTATCGGCTGTGTGTGCCGCGTCGTCTGTCATGCGTCCGGTCTAGCTGACGTTACGTCAGATTGGGAGGGGGATTCCCTCCGACTTCGCCCGGATCAGCCAGGTGCGCCGAGCGTCACCGCAGCTCCTGAGGACACGGCGTCCCGCGCGGCAGGTCGTAGGGCGAGGCCAGCCGATACGTCCCGGCCCGCGGAGCGAGCAGCACCGTCCACTTGTCGCCCTCCGCGTCCTCCTCCGTCTCCATCAGACAGCCGCTCACGTTGCGGTACGTCTTCGGAGTGCCGTCGGGGCGGTCCTTGGACGCCTCAGTCTCCTGCGGCGCCTGGACCCCCTTGCCCTCGGCGTCGACGAGCTTGAGCCAGGGGGAGTAGGGGACGCGGATCAGGACCCGGCCCGGCTGTGTCACATGGAGGGTCATCTCGCCCTGCTCGGCCCGCTCGACGGTGGCCGGTGGATCGGCGAGCGGCGTCGGGTCGTCGACCGCGAACAGCTGCCAGTTGGCGTCGCCCCAGATCTGCTTGAGATACGGCAGCCCGCGCTGCACCAGCTCGCGCTCCCGCTCACCGCCGTCACCGTCCGGGTCGTCCTTGGGCAGGACGACGTAGCGCACCGCCCAGCGCTTGAGCCACTCGTGGTAGTTCGCCGAGTTGAGGGTGTCGTCGTAGAAGAGCGGGTTGCGCTTCATGTCGGCCTGGCGGTTCCAGCCGCGGGCCAGGTTGACGTACGGGGCGAGGGCGGAGGCCTCGCGGTGCGAGCGGGCCGGGACCACCTCGACGCGGCCCTTCTCGGCGCCGGCCTCCTGGAGCTGGTTGACCAGCGGCGCCAGCTCGCGCGCCCAGGACGCCGTCGGAGTCGTATGGACGACGTCGTCGACCGACTTGAAGCCGATCCAGGCGACGAAACCGGCGAACGCCACCACGATCGCGTACCACTTGCGCGACCGCGGCACCGTGAACGGCAGCGCCGCCAGCAGCGCCACCCCGGCGAACAGCATCGCCAGCCGTGTGATGTTCGAGCCGATCTGCGAGCTGATCAGCCACACCAGCAGCACCGCGAGGGCGTACACGGCGGCCGTGATCCGTACGGTCTTCCAGTCGTGCGGGACCAGGAGGAAGACGAAGACCGCGTACAGCAGCGGAAGGGACGCCGACCCGAAGGACATCGGCTGGGTGCCGGAGAACGGGAACGCCCACGCGGACACCGCCACCACGGCGCTCGGCGCCAGCCCCAGCGCCCACGCGCCCGGCCGCCGCTTCTGCAGGAACAGCGCCACCGCCACCAGACCCACGAACAGACCGGCGACCGGTGAGGACATGGTGGCGAGCGCGGCCAGCGGCGCCGCGCACAGCGCCTTCGCCCACCGCCGGTAGCGCCAGCGGTACGGCCAGCAGAACACGACGGCCACCGCGCCCAGCGCGAACATCGTGCCCAGCCCGAACGTCACCCGCCCCGACGCCGCGTTGCACAGCAGCGCGTACACCCCTGCCAGCGCCGGCCCGAGCGGCTGCCGGACCGCCCGGCTGCGCGCCAGTATCAGCGTCAGCAGCCCCGCGGACAGCGTCCCCGCGATCATCATCGTGGTCCGCACCCCGAGCACCGACATCAGATACGGCGACACCACGCTGTACGACACCGGGTGCATACCGCCGTACCAGGCGAGGTTGTACGCCGAGTCCGGATGCCGGCCGACGAACTCGGCCCAGGCGTCCTGCGCCGCGAGGTCGCCGCCACTGTTCGCGAACGTGAAGAACCAGATGACGTGGAGGATTCCGGAGAGGCCGGTGGCGACGAGGACGGGGTGCCGGGTCAGCCGCTCACGCAGAGCGGCGGCCATCTTCCCGCGGCCGGGCCGGCCGGACTCGTCCGGCCGATCCGCGGGCACGCGTATTCGCGGGCCGGATCCCGGGCCCGGACCGGTGTCGTCGGTGCGTGTCGGCTCCGCAGTGGCCACCTGTTGGCACTCCCCGTGTCCCGTCTTCTGTTCGCGGCCGTACGTGCCGTTCCCGGCCGGTTCTCGGCCCTGTGGCCGGGGGTTTCCGCGCCCGTTGGGCACGCGGGCACCCTGTCCCGATTCGTGACGCTAGCACGCACCCCGCCGGTGAGCGCCCCGAGGAGGGCCTCGCCGACGGGGTGCGCCGGGACTGCGGCAATCAGGTGAGGCGGGTCAGCTTGGCCGTGAAGCCCGGCTCGGCAAGGTCCGACTGCAGGGCCACCGGCACCTCGACCGCGCCACCACTGCCGTCACCCACGGTGAGCGTGCCCACCCTGGTGCCGGCCTTCGCGGTGTGCGGTACGTCGTCGGAGGCGAAGGACAGCTCCACCTTCAGCCCCGCCCAGCCGACCGCGGCGACGTCCTGGGTGACGACCACCGGCGTACGGCCGCCGAGCCGGTCGTCCACATACCCGACGACGTCACCCTTCTTCAGGATCTTCGCCGAGGTCAGCGCGTCCTGGGCGGCGAGCATCGCGGTCTTGCTGACCGCGTTCACGGTGTCGATGATCGGCGCCGTGTGCTGGCCGAGGACCGCGCCGACGACGGTGACCGTCTCGCCGCCGATGTCCTTGGTGGCGGCGAAGAGCAGATTGCCGCCGGCCGCGGTGGTGGTGCCGGTCTTGATGCCGATGGCGCCGTCGTACGGCACGAGGGTGTTCCAGTTGCGCCACTTCTGGCCGGACGGGTCGACCCACTCGGGCAGCTTGGTGATCTCCACCAGCGCCGGCATCCGCACCAGCTCGTTGCCCAGCTTCACCTGGTCCTCGGCAGTGGAGACCGTGGACTCCTGCAGACCGGAGGGGTCGGTGTACGTCGTGTTCTTCATGCCGAGTTCCTTGGCGGTGTCGTTCATCTTCTTGACGAACGCCTCCTCGGAACCGGCGTCCCAACGCGCCAGCAGGCGGGCGATGTTGTTCGCGGAGGGAATCATGATGGCGGAGATCGCCTGCCGCTCGGTGAGCTGGTCGCCCTTCTTGACGGTGTTCAGCGTCGACTCGCCCTGCTGGTCGTAACCGCCCTCCTTCTCGGCGGTGGCGTCGACCTCGATGTTCGGGCCCTCCTCGCCCGCCTTCAGCGGGTGCTCCTTGAGGATGATGTACGCCGTCATGGCCTTGGCGACCGAGCCGATGGCGACCGGCTTCTGCTCACCGAAGTTGCCCATCGTGCCGATGCCGGTGACGTCCATCCAGCCCTGGCCCTCGCCGGGCCACGGCAGCTCGGCCTGTTTCCCGTCGAAGGTGTACGACTCCTCGGCGGTGAGCTCGAGTGTGGGCGTCGGCAACGGCCGCACGGCCTGCACGATCGCGAACACGATCGCCAGCAGCAGCGCCAGCGGCGTCCAGATCTTGACCCGCCGTACCAGCGTCCGAAGCGCCGTCTCCGGGGGCGGCGGCGTGTTCGTCAGCTCCGCCAGCAGATCCAGCGGCGGCTTCGGCGGCAGCGGCTGCTGCGTCGTCCGCTCCGGCCCGACCTGCGGCACAGGAGCGGTCGCGTCCGCGGGAACCCTGGGCAGCGCGGAGGTGGCCTCGGCCGGACGGGGCTTACGCGTCTCCGGGTCGTCCAGCGGCTTGAGGGCAACGAACTTACTGGTGAGCTCGGCTTCGGCCTCGGAGGCGGCCTTCTCGGCGTCCTCCTTCGGCGCCTTCTTGACGTCGCCCAGCTTCAGCATGGTGGTGGGCTGGTCGACGGCGGGCTTGGCGGGGCGTACGGCCCGGAAGACGGCGGTGGGCTGGTCCACGGGCTTGGGGGTGCCGTCGCCGTCACGGCCGGACTCGTCGCTGCCGTCGGCCTCTTGGACGGCGTCGGCGTCTCCGGCGTCGGCAGCTGCTTCGTCGGCGATGTCGCCGACTTCGGCGGCGTCTGCAGCCGCTCCTTCGGCAGTATCATCGACCACGTCCGCTGAGCCCTCATCAG
>NZ_JBQQCE010000535.1:0-6346 GCF_052245645.1 Streptomyces sp. KR55
CGGCAGTAAGCACCTCAGGGACCGTCCAGCGACTGCTGGCGGAAGCCACACGGCAGGACCGTGAGCACCGGTGGAACACGCTCCAGTGCGCCCTGGCCATCGCCGAACGCGGCTCCTACTTCGACTCGCTCTCGACGCACTGGCTCGACACCAGGCGCGCCGAACTCGACGCCGCCCTCCTGCAGGCCCGCGTGGACGCGGCGACCGTGGCGCTGCACCTCGGCCGCGTCCGGGAGGCCCGTCGGCTCGCGCGTGTCGTGCTGGACAGCGATCCCTACCGGGAACAGGCCTGGAGGCTCGCCCTGTGCGCTGCGGAGGCGGTCGGCTCGGACGATGAACTGCTCGACTTGTACCGAGGCTACCTGCGCGTCATGAAGGAGCTCGGAGTGCCGCCGTCCGCGGACCTGAGACGTCTGGTCGACCGACTGCGTCGATGAGCCGACAGACCGTGTGGACGCCCGGTGGAGTCCGGCGTAGGACGCGATTTCTCCGACATTAACAGCCGGTGTTGCACGCTTCACAACAGCCACCAGGGCCCAGCCCCACTTTCGCGGAGGTCCTCCGATGAATGAAACCCCTGACATGACAGTCGATTTCCGAGCCACGATGAGCCGGCTCGCCACGGGTGTCAGCGTGATCACCACGCGCTCTGGAAGGACGCCCATCGGCATGACAGCGAGCGCCGTGTCCGCCCTCTCCCTGGACCCGCTCCAACTGCTCGTATGCATCGGCAACCACCTGTACACGCGGACCGCGATCGCGGATCACGGCCGTTTCGCTGTCAATGTCCTCGGCGAGGACAGCGAGCCCCTGGCGAGGAACTTCGCCGTTTCCAAGCCGGACAAGTTCGCGGGCATCGAGACCTTCGACGACCACGGTGTACCGGTGTTGAAGGCCGCCATCGCGGCTGTCGTGTGCGACGTCGCCGAGGCGCTCCCCGGCGGCGATCACACCATCTTCGTGGGTGACGTCCGCTATTGCGCACACAGGGTGGAAGGCCGACCACTGGTCTACTTCGCGGGAGGTTTCGGCGCGCTCGGGGCTCCGCACTAGTGCTGGTGGCAGCGGCCCGAAGGAGGCCGCTGCGAGGCCAGTGACCGGCCCACTACCGCCCCCGATGTCCGGCTCTTGCGAGGCGAGCCATGGCCGTCGGGGGCTCCGCTCGTCCCGACGACTCCACGGAAGGTGCCATGACCAGCTCCGTGCCGACCTTCAAGCTGCATCCTCCGGCCCAGCCCCCGTATCTCCTGACACGCCCGCGTCTGCTGCGTCGGCTTGACGCGGCGACCGAGCCCGTGGTGGTGGTCTCCGCGCCGGCCGGTGCCGGGAAGACGGTGCTCCTGACCGAGTGGTCGCGAGGCCTGGCGGCTCGCGGAGAGTGCGCCTGGCTCAGCCTGGACGCGTACGACAACGCCCCGGGGCGGCTCTGGGCCGGCATCCTGCGGGCGTTGCACCACGTACGACCGAAACTGCCCGCCCGCCTCGACAGCGATGACTGGACGCTCGACGCATGGCTCGAGGAGATCCTGCCGAGCATTCTGACCGGACTGGGCGGAGAGGGGCCGCTCACGCTGATCCTCGACGGACTGGAATCCATCACGGACGTCGACGCGGTCGGCAGCCTGGCGGACTTCCTGACAAGGCTTACCCATGGCTTCCGCATCATTCTGTCGACCCGGCACAATCCCGGACGGCCCTTTCCGGCCCTGCGCGCCCGGGGTCTGATCACCGAACTCGACCAGCACGATCTGGCCTTCACCCCTGAGGAAGCACAGGCGGTGCTCACCGATCTGCTCGGGTCTGCTCCGACCGCGGACACTTCGAGCACGCTGTACGAGGCCACCGAGGGCTGGGCGGCGGGGCTGTGCATCATGGGGCGCACCCTCGCCTGCTCGGCGAACGAGGCTGACGCGGAAGGGAACTTGGCCCGCGGCAGGCAAGCGGTCGCCGAGTATCTGGCCACCGAGGTGCTCGACCGGCTCACCACCGAACAGCGCGAGTTCCTGCTGCATACCAGTGTGCTCGACGAGCTGAGTGCTGGGCCGTGCCAGGCCCTCGCCGGGGACCGGGCGGGCGTACTGCTGCGCGAGCTCGCGCGGACCGTGCAACTGCTCGTGCCCGTCGCTGCCGATCCGCCGGCGTACCGGCATCACCGAGCGCTGTCTCCGCTGCTGTCCCACATCCTGATGTCCGAAGGACCGGACACCGTCGTGTCCCTGCACCGGTCGGCGGCTCGGTGGTACTCCCTGCAGGGGCAGACGACTGCGGCCGTACGGCACTGGGTGCTGGGCGGCGATGAGTCCGCGGCCGTCGCGTCGGTCCTCGACGGCTGGGAGGAGGCGATCTCGGCGGGCCATGGTGCGGAGGTCTCGCATTGGCTGGACCTCTTGTCGCCCCGCACGGTCACCGCCGACGCAAGATTGTGCGTCGTGGCGGCGATGGCGACTCTCTCGGGGGGCGCCCCGGAAACGGCCCGGCGCTGGCTGGATGTGGCCCGGCTCAGACACACGGGACCGGAGACGATCGGCGAAGGCAGCACGGTGTCCGATGCGGCGGCCGTCGCTCAGGCCGTGGCCTGCTGTCTGAAGGGCGAGGTCCTGACCGCCGACCGTCTCGGCGAATCCGCCGTCGCCGGCACCATGCCATTGACTTCCTGGCGTGCCCTGGCCTGTACGGCGCGGGGTACCGCTCTGCTGTGGACCCGCCGGTACGAGGAGGCGGAGTCGCTGCTCGGCGAGGCGACCCGTGATGCGCATGCCGCCGGGCACGGTTTGGCGCTCGTCCGCGCGCTGGGTTTGCGGACGGTGTGCGCGCTGCTGGCCGGACGGTACGAGCAGGCGCGAATTCTGAGCGACGAGGCCCTCCAGGCGGTCGCGACGGCAGGTCTGGGCAGGCACTTCGTCGCCGTCTCCGCCTACATCGGCCGGGCCGGCCTACTCCTCGAAGGGGGACAGGTCGAGGAGGCCGAACGGGTTCTGGCCGGCGCGGAAGCGGCGCTGGCGGGCTTGCCCCAGACCGGAGGCGAACCCCACGTACGCGCCCTGTGCCACTTCACGCGGGCGCGACTCGAGAGTGCGCGGCACAACGAGGACGCGGCGCGGGAGGCCCGCGAGGCAGCCGAGCGGGCAGCGGCCCGGTGCGAGTCGCCAGGGGTACTGACGTATCTGCTCGGGCGAGTCGGCCAGGACACGGTCGTGACGCCTGCCGCGCCCGGCCCTCAGGACCTGTCGCTGGGGGAGCGCCGAGTGCTCCGCGCCCTGTGCGGTCCGCTGACGCTGCGTGAGATAGCCTCCGAGTTCTACGTGTCCCACAACACGGTCAAGACACAGGTACGGGCGATCTTCCGCAAACTCGACGCGCACGACCGGAGCGGAGCGGTCGCAAGGGCCCGGGAGCACGGCGTGCTCTGACCCGGGCCCTTGCCTCCTGCTACGAGGCGTCCTGGCGTCGGGCGTAGTCCGCCTGAGCCGCGTACGCGGTCTCCTTCTGCTCGTCGCCCACGCTCTCGATGCCGCAGACCTTGCGCGCGAGGTCTGCGATGGAGCCGCTCGGGGACAGCTCTGCGCGCTTCATGGTGAGGGTGCGGATGGCCAGCAGAGGCGTGCCGTTGAAGTTCTCGAAGGTGCTGATGCGGTCGCCCCAGTCGGACAGGAACAGGTCACGGATCACGCGGCTGATCTTCAGCCTGTCGTGCGGCCTTCCGACCGGTCCGGTCTGCAGCGCCTCCAGCCAGGGCCGCAGTTCGGGCCGCTGCCACTGCCCCTCGGTCGGGAAGATGAGCGAGGCGCGTCCGGCCAGGTCGATGACCTCGTTGACCATGCCGGCAACGTTCTCGAGGTAATAGGCCCGGCCGAAGTCGAACATCAGGACGTTCGGCTTGTAGAGGCCGCCGGGCGTGGTGAACCCCGCGTCCTCCGAAGCGATCACATGCGCCTTGAGCGTCTGGTGGAAGCCGGCGAACCGGGCGATTCGGGCTTGCACCGGCGGCAGTTGGTAGGTGCCGATGTGCTCGGTGATCAGCAGGGTCAGACCGAGCATCAGCTCGGCGCGCACCATCTGGCGCACCAGCGCCTGGTAGTGCAGCCAGTCGAAGACGCGCTGCGGGTACAGCGACGCGTGCTGGGGGTTACCGATGTGGAACACCCGGTTCCAGGGGATGAACACGTCCTCGAACACGATGACGCTGTCCAGTTCGTCGCCCTGGGAGGCGAGCGGGTGCTCGACTTCCTCGCCGTCCCGGACGTTGCTCTCCCGGCAGATGATGGTGACCCCGGGGGTGTTGGGCTTCACCGCCGCGAAGATGATCTGCTCCGGCAGAATGCCGGGGCGGTAGAAGACGCCGATGTGGATCCAGTCTCCGAAGGCCGCGCCGGTGCCGATCGCCTTCACGCCCCGCACGGTGATGCCCTCGTCCGACGTGCGCACCACTTGCAGGGCCGGGGACTCGGCCTGCGCGGACTCGCGTGAGCGGTCCGTCTGCGGGTCGACGAACGCCGGCGTCGTGTTGAGGTCGCCCTCCCGCACC
This sequence comes from Streptomyces sp. KR55, assembly GCF_052245645.1. Lineage (NCBI taxonomy): Bacteria > Bacillati > Actinomycetota > Actinomycetes > Kitasatosporales > Streptomycetaceae > Streptomyces > Streptomyces sp. KR55. The sequence continues at coordinate 4,526 of NZ_JBQQCE010000535.1, forward strand.
ACGTTCCAGAAGTCGATGATCCCCTCGGTCAGGTCCCTGCCGTCGGTGCCGACGGACTGGCTGCTCCAGGGCTCCGGGTCGTCGACGTAGGTCAGCAGGACGTAGTTGTTGACATCAGGTGTGCGCGGGGTCGCCCCGCCGCCGAGTTCCCGCAGCACCGTCTCCATATAGCGCCGCTTGCGCTTCAGGTCCCCCTTGGTGCGGTGCTGGAACCACGTCATGGAGCGCCTGACGCCCTCTTCGTCCACGAACGTCATGACGTCCTGGAGGTCCGGGCGGTGGTGCAGGTCGTAGAAGTCCGCGAGCCTGCGGGCATACGCCCGGGTCTTGGGGTGCGTGGCCACGTTCTCGACGAGCTCGTCACCCACCCACACCGTGCGGCCGTCGTTCAGCGCCGCCAGGTATTCCTTGCCTGTACGCACGTCGTGCTCCTCTCCAGGGGCAAGAGATCTGGATGGCTCGGAGCATGATTCGCGGCAGGGTGAGAGGACGGCGCGGAACCGACAATCACCCGGGTGAAAGCGTCGATCACGCAGGGACCGACATTGAGGGCGGATGTGGCGGTGCGGCATGCTGGCCCCATGGGCAGCACAGACCCCGCGGGCGACCGGGCCCGTGGGCGCGGGAACCAGGCCATGACCCGGCTGCGCCTCAGGGGACGGGACCGCGAGATCACGGCTGTCCGTGAGGCCCTGGAAGCGGTGCGTGGCGGACGGGGCGCCTGCGTCGTCGTGGAAGGCGCGCCTGGCGTCGGCAAGAGCCTGCTCCTCACGGAGCTGGACGAGCTGGCGCGGCGGTTCGGGTTCGATGTGGTGTCCATACGGGCCGACGAGCTCGACCAGTACGCGGCAAGAGCCGCCCTGCAGTCTGCCTTGCAGTCCTCCGATGGTTCCAACCGAGCCGCCGCAGCCACCGACGACCGACGGCTCTGGCTGCTGGACAGCATCACGGACGCTCTGGAGGACCGGGCCCAGCGCGCCCCGGTGGCCGTGCTTGTGGACGACGCGCAGTGGGCGGATCCGGCTACGCTCTTTGTGCTTCGTACCCTGCCTGGACGACTGGCCGCCTCGCGGATCCTGTGGGTGCTGGCGGTACGGTCGGAGACCGAGCGGCCGACCGTGGCCAGGGTGCGGGAGGACCTCGAACGCCTCGGAGCCCGATGGTTGACCCTCGGCCCCCTGCCACAGCAGGAGCTCGAGCACATCGCAGCCGATGTGCTCGGGGCGAGGCCGTCACCCGGTCTGGTCAGGCTGCTGCGAGGCGTCGCGGGCAATCCGTTCCTGGCGATTGAACTGGTGCGCGCTTTTGCCAACACGGATGCCGTCAAAGTGGAGGGGGGCGTGGCGAACCTCCTGCACCACGGCATCCCTGTCGGTTTCCGGCTGGGTGTCGCCGCGCGCCTGGACCGGCTCCCGGAGGATGCCGTGCGCCTGCTCCAGATGGGGTCCGTCCTCGGCCGCGAATTCGACCTCGGCACGGCCGCCCGAATGCTCGGCAGGCAGGTCGGCAGCCTGCTGTCGGGCGTCGAGGCCGCCCTGAGCGCCGGTCTGCTGGCGGCCGACGGCCCGCGACTCGCCTTCCGTCACGACCTCATACGGCAGGCTGTCCACGAGAACCTGCCTCTGGCCGTACGGACCGCTCTGCACCGGGAGGCGGCCGAGAGTCTGCGCGGCACCGGGGCACGATCGGCGGAGGTGGCCTGGCACGTCGTCATGTCGGGCGGCCCGGTCGACGACGACGCCGTGACCACGCTGCACACAGCCGTACGGGAACTGTCGTCGACGGCCCCCGACGCGGCTGCCGACCTCGCTCAGCGGATCG
>NZ_JBQQCE010000536.1:0-6329 GCF_052245645.1 Streptomyces sp. KR55
ACCCGGCGCTTGCGGGTGCCTCCCCCACTCTCGGCTTCGCTCGAGCGGGGGGACCCCCCTCGCCCACCCGTGCCGCCCTGGGGGTCCCCCAGGCCCTTAAGGCACTGGGGGAGGCACGACTGCCCGCAGCTACGGCGGCTGCGCGATTGGCCGCAGCTACGTGCGGCGCGACTGCCCGCAGCTCCACGGGGGTCAGCTCTCGGGGTCGTTGTCGAAGGGGTGTCCGAGGGCTCTGAGACACTGGGCGCGATGAGTACGACTGCGCATCTGCCCAGCGCCCCGTTGCGTGCCCGGGCCGAGATTGATCTGGGGGCCCTTCGGGCCAATGTGCGTGCCCTGCGTGCGCAGGCGCCCGGTGCGGCTCTGATGGCCGTGGTGAAGTCCGAGGCGTATGGCCACGGGGCGCTGCAGTGCGCCCGTGCGGCGGTGGACGCGGGGGCGACCTGGCTGGGTACGGCCACGCCCGAGGAGGCGCTGGCGCTGCGCGCGGCGGACGGGCTGCCGGCGGACGTCAGGATCATGTGCTGGCTGTGGACGCCCGGCGGGCCCTGGCGGGAGGCGATCGAGGCCGATCTCGACGTCTCCGTCAGCGGGGTGTGGGCCCTGCGGGAGATCACCGAGGCGGCGCGCGGGGCCGGCCGGCCGGCGCGGGTGCAGCTCAAGGCCGACACCGGGCTCGGCCGGGGCGGCTGTCAGCCGGGCGAGGACTGGGCCGAGCTCGTCGGGCAGGCGGTCAGGGCGGAGGCCGAGGGGCTCGTCCGGGTCACCGGGCTGTGGTCGCACTTCGCCTGCGCCGACGAGCCCGGGCATCCGTCCATCGCCCTCCAGCTCGGGCGGTTCCGGGAGATGGTGGCGTACGCCGAGGGGGCGGGCCTGCGGCCCGAGGTGCGGCACATCGCGAACTCGCCGGCCACGCTCACACTGCCCGAGGCCCACTTCGACCTCGTACGGACCGGGATCGCGTTGTACGGCATCTCGCCCAGCCCCGAGATCGGCACCCCGGCCGACTTCGGGCTGCGCCCCGTGATGACGCTGTCGGCCTCGCTGGCGCTGGTCAAGCAGGTCCCCGGGGGGCACGGGGTCAGCTACGGGCATCGGTACACCACCCCCGGCGAGACCACCCTCGGCCTCGTCCCGCTCGGCTACGCGGACGGCATCCCGCGGCACGCCTCGGGGACCGGCCCGGTGCTGATCGGCGGCAAGTGGCGGACCGTCGCGGGGCGGATCGCGATGGACCAGTTCGTCGTCGACCTGGGGGGTGACGTGCCCGGGACGGGGGCGGAAGCCGTACTGTTCGGGCCCGGCGACCGCGGGGAGCCCACCGCCGAGGACTGGGCGCAGGCCGCGGGGACCATCGCGTACGAAATCGTCACGCGCATCGGAACGCGCGTTCCCCGCGTCTATGTGAACGGGGAGCAGGACGGGTAACCCGCCCAGGGTCCCGCAGCAGTACATCGTGTGTGACAGACACCGGAACCACCCGACCCACCAGCCCGGCGAAGAGGAGCGGTACGTGAGCGAGAGCAGTGCGGAGGGCGTCGCGAGCGCCGCCGCGGCGGCCGTCGCCTCCGCAACGGGGGCGGCCGGCAACTGGCGCAAGGTCACCGGCATCGCGGGCGCCGCCATAGGAGTCATCGCCGCGGGCGCGGCGGCCGGCGTCGCGATAGAGCGGATGACGGTCGGCCGCGGCATACGGAAGAAGGCGCGGCTCGCCCTCGACTCGGCGGGGCCGTACGGCGCCCTGCGCGGCATGCCCGGCCGCGCCTACGCCGAGGACGGCACCGAGCTGTACTACGAGGTCGACGAGGCCGAGACCGAGGCGGGAGTGGCACCGCGCCGCCGCCGGCTCTTCGGCCGCAAGGCGCCCGCGCCCGTGACCGTCGTCTTCAGCCACGGCTACTGCCTCAGCCAGGACTCCTGGCACTTCCAGCGGGCCGCGCTCCGGAGTGTCGTACGGACCGTCCACTGGGACCAGCGCAGTCACGGCCGGTCGGGCCGGGGGGCGGCGCAGGTGCGGGACGGCGTGCCGGTCAGCATCGACCAGCTCGGCAGCGATCTGAAGGCCGTCCTCGACGCGGCCGTGCCCGAGGGGCCGATCGTGCTGGTCGGGCACTCCATGGGCGGGATGACGGTGATGGCCCTGGCCGACCGGTATCCGGAGCTGATCCGCGAGCGGGTCGTCGCCGTGGCGCTCGTCGGTACGTCGTCGGGGCGGCTCGGCGAGGTCAACTTCGGGCTGCCCGTCGCGGGCGTCAATGCGGTGCGGCGGGTGCTGCCGGGGGTACTGAGGGCGCTCGGGCAGCAGGCCGAGCTGGTGGAGAAGGGGCGGCGGGCTACCGCCGATCTGTTCGCCGGGATCATCAAGCGCTACTCCTTCGCCTCCCGGGACGTCGACCCGGCCGTCGCCCGGTTCGCGGAGCGGATGATCGAGGGCACGCCGATCGACGTGGTCGCCGAGTTCTACCCGGCGTTCACCGACCACGACAAGACGGAGGCGCTCGCTCTCTTCCAGGACATGCCGGTGCTCGTCCTGGCCGGGGTCAAGGACCTCGTCACGCCCAGCGAGCACAGCGAGGCCATAGCCGATCTGCTGCCGGAGGCCGAGCTGGTGCTCGTGCCAGACGCCGGGCACCTGGTGATGCTGGAGCACCCGGAAGTGGTCACCGACCGGCTCGCCGACCTGCTCACCCGCGCGGGTGCCGTTCCCGCAGGGGCTACCGTGGGTGGCTATGGAAGCACCACCGCACAACCCGGCTGAGACCGAGCTGATCGTCCACTCGCCCGAGCAGATGCGCGAGCTCGGCCGCCGTCTGGCCAAGCTGCTGCGCGCCGGCGACCTGGTGCTGCTCAGCGGTGAGCTCGGCGCGGGCAAGACGACGCTGGCCCGCGGACTCGGCGAGGGCCTCGGGGTGCGCGGCGCGGTCACGTCGCCGACGTTCGTGATCGCCCGGGTGCACCCCTCCCTGGGGGACGGGCCTCCGCTGGTCCACGTCGACGCGTACCGGCTGGGCGGCGGCCTGGACGAGATGGAGGACCTCGACCTCGACGTCTCGTTGCCCGAGTCGGTGATCGTCGTGGAGTGGGGCGAGGGCAAGGTCGAGGAACTGACCGACGACCGGCTGCACGTCGCGATCCACCGGGCCGTCGGGGACACGACGGACGAGGTGCGGCACGTGACGCTCACCGGGCTCGGGGAGCGCTGGGCCGCGGTGGACCTGGGCGTGCTCTCGGCCTGAGAGGCCGTGAGGCCGTGTGGCCTGGGAACTTCATGAACGTTCCGACAATACGTCGGCAAGATGTTGCGTCCGGCCGTTCGGGCGTGGTCACATGGTATCCAGTTCGTAGTTAGGTGTACCTAACTACGTCCGCCCCCGGGCCTCAGGAGGCGTCCATGTCGGCTACGGAACGAGACGAGACGGTGCCGCGCGTGGTGGCCGGGGTGTCGATGCGTGACCTGCTGGCGTCCTGCGCCGCCGCGCACGCGATCTCGACGCCGCCGCGCGACCCCGAGCCGAGGGCTCCACAGGTACCGCGCGTACGCCAGGCCCCCGAGGACCACCGCGAGGCGGCGTAGCTCTATCGGATGACGACGACCTTCTGGCCGATCGTCGCGAACTTCCACATTTCGTTGCCGTCCGCGCGGGACTGGCGGATGCCGCCGGTCCGCGCCTTCGGGTCGGGCGGTGGGGTCAGGCCGTTCTTCGCCGCGCTGAAGCCGATGGGCACATGGCCCACGCTGGTGAAGCGGACGACGTGCTCGACGGGGATGCCGTCGGATCCGGTGACCGCGCCCGAGCGGGACGTGACGTAGTAGGTGGCCGGCGCGGGGTCGACGGTGCTTGGGGTGACCCGGAACGTGCGCATGACCCTGTTGTCCGGGCCGACCAGCCACACCCGGTCGTCGTCCAGCGAGTACACGACCCGTTCGCCGGTGCCGGAGTTGCCGGGCAGGGCGGTGGGGTTGCTCCTGTCCCGGGGCGCCTTCGACGCAGCCGCCGACCTGCCGCCCGCAGCACTCAGCTCCGCCGGGATGTTCGCCGACGCCTGATAGCCGAGATACCCGACCGTCGCGAGGGCCGCCGCCGTGAGACCGGTGACGAGTCCGGCGCTGGTGCTGGACACGGACGTCCACCTCCGGGTCGTTTTGTCCATATCTGTAGTGAATCTGTGGTGACGCTAGCAGCAGCGGAGGCGTGGGCCGGGGTGCCCCGAGGAGCCGTAGGCTGTTTGCGTGCTCTTGCTCGCTCTCGATACCGCAACTCCCGCCGTCACCGTCGCGCTGCATGACGGTACGGACGTCATCGCCTCGTCGAGCCAGGTGGACGCCCGCCGGCACGGTGAGCTGCTGCTGCCGGCCGTCCACCGTGTGCTCGGCGAGGCGGGGCTCACACTGGACGCCGTCACGCGGATCGTCGTGGGGATCGGCCCGGGCCCGTACACCGGGCTGCGCGTCGGGCTGATGACCGCCGACACCTTCGGGCTCGCGCTCGGCGTGCCCGTGCACGGCGTGTGCACGCTGGACGGCCTCGCCTACGCCGCCGACATGGAGGGCCCCTTCGTCGTGGCGACCGACGCCCGGCGCAAGGAGGTCTACTGGGCGCGGTACGCCGACTCCCGCACCCGTGTCACGGACCCGGCCGTCGCCCGCCCCGCCGACATCGCCGCGCAGGTCGAGGGGCTGCCCGCGGTCGGTGCGGGCGCGCTGCTGTACCCGGACACCTTCCCGGTCGTGCATGAGCCCGAGCACGTGTCCGCGGCCGCCCTCGCCCGGCTGGCCGTGGAGCGGCTCGGCAAGGGTGAGGAACTCCCCGCACCCCGCCCGCTGTATCTGCGCCGGCCGGACGCCCAGGTGCCCAAGAACTACAAGGTGGTCACCCCGAAGTGACCGAGCCCGTGACGCCCGTGCTGCGTGAGATGCGCTGGTGGGACATCGATCCCGTGCTGGAGCTGGAGCGGGACCTGTTCCCCGAGGACGCCTGGTCGCGGGGCATGTTCTGGTCCGAGCTCGCTCATGCGCGCGGCCCCGGGGCGACCCGGCGGTACGTGGTCGCTCAGGACGAGGCCGGCCGGATCGTCGGGTACGCGGGCCTCGCCTCCGCCGGTGACATCGGGGACGTCCAGACGATCGCCGTCGCCCGTGACCACTGGGGCACCGGACTCGGCGCGCGGCTGCTGACCGAGCTGCTGCGGGCGGCGACCGCCTTCGAGTGCGCCGAGGTGATGCTCGAGTGCCGGGTGGACAACGTCCGCGCCCAGAAGCTGTACGAGCGCTTCGGTTTCGAGCCGATCGGCTTCCGGCGTGGCTACTACCAGCCGGGGAACGTGGACGCCGTGGTGATGCGTCTGTCGACCGCGTCCGACAGCGGCTCCGCCGCGGGCGTGCCCTCTGCCCCCTCTGCCCCCTCGGCACCCTCGGCACCCTCCGCACCCTCTGAACAAGGAACCGAGATCCATGACTGACGAACCCCTGGTCCTGGGGATCGAGACCTCCTGCGACGAGACCGGCGTCGGCATCGTCCGCGGCACCACCCTGCTCGCGGACGCCGTCGCCTCCAGCGTCGACGAGCACGCCCGCTTCGGCGGGGTCGTGCCGGAGGTCGCGTCCCGCGCGCACCTGGAGGCGATGGTGCCGACCATCGACCGGGCGCTGAAGGAGGCAGGGGTCAGTGCGAAGGACCTCGACGGCATCGCGGTGACCGCAGGTCCGGGGCTCGCGGGCGCGCTGCTCGTCGGGGTCTCGGCGGCGAAGGCGTACGCGTACGCGCTGGGCAAGCCGCTGTACGGCGTCAACCACCTCGCCTCCCACATCTGCGTCGACCAGCTGGAGCACGGGGCGCTGCCGGAGCCGACGATGGCGCTGCTGGTGTCCGGCGGGCATTCGTCGCTGCTCCTCTCCTCCGACATCACCTCCGACGTCCGCCCGATGGGAGCGACCATCGACGACGCGGCCGGCGAGGCCTTCGACAAGATCGCCCGGGTGCTGAACCTCGGCTTCCCGGGCGGCCCGGTCATCGACCGGTACGCGAAGGAGGGCGACCCGGACGCCATCGTGTTCCCGCGCGGTCTGACCGGCCCGCGCGATCCGGTGTACGACTTCTCCTTCTCCGGGCTGAAGACGGCCGTGGCCCGCTGGATCGAGGCCAGGCGGGCGGCGGGGGAGGAGGTGCCGGTGCGGGACGTGGCGGCGTCCTTCCAGGAGGCGGTCGTGGACGTGCTGACCCGCAAGGCCGTACGGGCCTGCAAGGACGAGGGCGTCGACCACCTGATGATCGGCGGCGGTGTGGCCGCCAACTCCCGGCTGCGGGCGCTGGCCCAGGAGCGGTGCGAGG
>NZ_JBQQCE010000537.1:0-6328 GCF_052245645.1 Streptomyces sp. KR55
GTGGAGGGGGCAGCCATGGGATCGCGGGATCGGCAGCGCGCACGGATCATGATCACGGTCAAGACGTATCCCGAGCTGTCCAACAAGTACCGCGAGACCAGCTGTGTGGCGGGCATACGGCTGGATCAGGGTGCGCCTCAGCACGTGCAGCTCTTTCCGGTGCCTTTCCGGCTCCTCGCCGAGGAGGCCCGGTTCTCCAAGTACTCGATCATCGAGGTCGACGTCGAGCCGCACGGTCGGCGCGACTCCCGGCCCGAGAGCTTGCGGCCGGACCTCGGCACCCTTGAGATCGTGGGTGAGGTTGCGGCGGGTGGTGACTGGAGGGAGCGGTACAAGTACGTCGAGCCCCTCGTCGCGCCGTCCTTGTGTGCCATCAGAAGGGACCAGCAGGCGCACGGGACCTCGCTCGGCGTCTTTCGGCCCAACGATGTCAGCTTCCGGCTGACGGCGGCCGAGCGCTGGTCCGAGTCCAAGGCCGCTCTGGCCGGCCAACTGGACCTCCTGGAACAGGACTTGGCGCCGCTCGAATGGGTACCGCTGGACTTCCGTTACCGGTTCCGCTGTGCGGATGCCGACTGCCCGACGCATGACATGGCCCTGAAGGACTGGGAGGCCGGTGCGTCGTACCGCAAGTTCCTGCGCAAATACGGCGAGCGCGCTGTGCAGGAGAAGCTGCGGAGGACGTGGTACGACCGGATCTTCTCCCGCGACCGTGCCGTTCACTTCTTCGTCGGCAACATTGCAGCCCACCCCAAGACCTTCATGTTGCTGGGCCTCTTCTACCCAAAGGTGAACGTAGTCGAGTGCGTTCAGGACAGCCTGTTCGGGGACTGACTTCAGCGCTCGGCACAGCCCGTATCGGCGGAGAACGCTGGGGGCGGCGTACCCAGTCTCGTGATTGATCAGACCGTAATGGGTGCCTTCGTCACTGCTGAAGCGCACGATGACGTTCTCTTCCACCAAGTGGGGTGGACTGTCGTCGACGGTGACATCTGCACCGTGTCCCCGTGATCTTGCAGCCGCTGCCGAAGCAAGCTGTTGAAAATCATCGACGCTGACGGCGTCGGCAATCAGAGAGTCGCATGTCCCGCCGTGGCCGAGGTTTTCTGGGGACTGTCGATCACGAGGAATCCGGGATGGGCTGCTCCCTTTTCGACAGCCACTTCGAAACGGCAAGCTGCCAGGCCTCTGTGATCAGTGCCCGTGCCCCGGAAACTCCTGGTAGGGCTCGCCCCTCACGGCTCAAGCAGCCAACGGGTCCGCGTGCGCCTACTCCGCCTGTTCGTCCGCGCCCGTCTCCGGTACGAGGCCCACTGCCCGGATACCGGCGACCGCCGCGCGTTCGTCGTTGAGCGAGGTGTCGCCGGTCGCGCCGACCGCGCCCAGCAGGTGGCCTTGCTCGTCCCGTACGAACACACCGCCCGGCACCGACAGCACCCGGCCTCCCGCCAGGGCCGCGATCGAGGTGAAGAACTCGGGTGCGGCGGTGGCACGCCTGCCGATCTCGCGGTTGTTGATGCCGAGTCCGAGGACGCCCCACGCCTTGGCGATGGCGATGTCCGGCCGCAGCAGTCCGGCGCGGTCCTCTCGTGCCAGGGTCACCAAGGTGCCACCGGGATCGAGGACGGCGAAGGTGAGTGGCTCCAGATTCTCCTCGCGGGCGAAGTCAATGCCTGCCTGCACGATCCGGTGTGCCTGGTCCAGGGTGATGCTCATCTGGGTTCCTTTCCATTGTGGTTGATCGCGTTCGGTGGGAGTTGCAGAGACTGCCGAAGCACAGCCCCTGGGCGTACGCCAGTGCCACGAGGACCAGGGCGGAGCCCACCGTCTGTGGCCAGGTGATGTGCTGCTCACCGGTCAGGGCGGCGAAGAGGGCCGCGGCGACCGGGACGGCGAACATCCACAGCATCACCGCCGCAGAGCCCACCTGTCCCACCGCCCGGTACCAGACGACCAGCCCGGCCACCGTCACGAGCAGCACGGAGTAACCGAGCGAGAACCAACTCAGCGGCTGCCGTACCGCCCCGTGCACGGTGAAGCCCGCGATCGCGGCGAGCGGAAGCAGGACCGCCGTGCCCGCCGCGGAGGTCCAGGCGGTCACGTGCAGGGGGCTGTGGTGCTTCAGAAGCGGTCGTGTGATCACGGGGTACCAGCCCCACAGTGCGGCGGCGAACAGGGCCAGGGCACTGCCGTACCACTCCGTGGCCGCAGGGCCGACCGCGGTGGTGCTCTGGCGGCCCAGCACGACCAGGACGACTCCGGCGAAGGCCACCGTCCCGGCTGCCGCGGCGCGTCGTGCGGGCAGCGTGGCGTGCTCACCTGCCAGTCGGGCGAACAGCGCGGTGAAGAAGGGTGAGAGGGCGATCAGGATCGCCGCGGCGGCGGGTGTGCTCAGCCGTACAGCCGCGCTGAACGCGAGCTGGTAGCCGACGATGCCGACGGCTGCCGAGAGCAGCAGCCGGGGCCACTGGCCGCGCTCCACACGCAGCGTGCCCTCGGTCCACCGGGCGAGGGCCAGCAGCAGCGGGGCGGCGAGCAGGAAGCGGAGCGCGTTGAAGCCGGGCACGGTGAACTCGCGCAGGCCCCAGGCGTTCACGGTGTAGTTGGCGCCCCAGGTCACGCTGACCGAGGCGAGGGCCCAGGGCGCCCATCGGGTGCCGTGGCCGCGGTGCGGCCCCTCAGTGTCGTACGGCACGGTCGCCCGCCTGCTCCAGCACGCCGCGCACCGCCACAAGGGCGGACTCCAGGGCGCCCTGGATCCATGCGTGCACCACCGACAGCTGCTCACCCGCGAAGAAGATCCTGGGCCGCTCCACAGGGTGGGGCGCACCGAGCTCGGTGAGATAGCGGGCGTGCTGACCAGGCGCGAGATACGCGAAGGCGCCGCCGCCGATGCCGGGTTGTTCGTCCCAGTTCCAGTGCACGATGTCGTCGACGGTGTCGGCGATGCCGGGGTGCAGTTCTTCCAGGGCTTCCAGGACGAGCCCGGTGCGGTCCTCCTCCGGCAGGGTGGAGAACCGTCGTGCGTTGCCCTCCCACAGATAGGCGCCGGTCAGCACGGCCGGCTCGTGGGAGCGAGCGGGATCCGTCGCCGCCCAACTCGCCCCGTGGGGCCGGGCGTTGTCGGAGGGGTACCAGCACTGCTGAATGGGCAGGTCGGTGAAGCTGCCGCCGCCGTGGATCCCGTCGGACAGTTCCCACACTCTGCGATTCACATGCAGCAGGGTCTTGCTGCTGCTCGCGTAGTGGATGCCGCGCACCGCCTGACGCTGGCTGGGCGGCAGGCCGGGCTCGAAGCGGATCTGGTCCAGGGCGGGGGCGGGCAGTGCGCACACGGCCCAGTCGTACCGTTCGTCGATCCGCCCGCCGAAGCCGCGGCCCACCACTCGTACCCCGTCGCCGTCGATGCCTATCCGCTCGATGTGTGCGGAGAGTCTGAGCGTCCGCGGCGGCAGAGCGCGTACGAAGGCGGAGACCAGGGCGTCCATGCCGTCGACCAGCTCCAGCTGCTCGACGTGGAAGAGCCCGAAGTGGTCGACCAGCACCTCCAGCAGCGAGGCGTGTTCGTAGTGGGCCAGGCCGCTCACCTGGCCTGCGAGGTCCCAGGCCTGCTGGGTGAGCCTGGTGCTGGCGTACTGCCACAGGGAGGTGGACATGAGCGCCTCGACGTCCGGGTCGTCCACTTCGCCCGCGAGGATGGCCTTGTGCTGCTCAGGCCGCAGCCCGTGCCAGACGTGATGCAGCAGCTCTTCGAGTAACTGGCGCGGGTCACGGGCCTCCGGGCCGGTGAGCCCGTACCGGCCGGGCAGGACGTGGGCGTCGCGGGCGCGTACGCGCTGTCCGCGCAGGTGGAGGTAGGCGTCCGGGTTGGCGTTGACGAACGTTCGTGTGGGCAGCCGGAATTGGCGGACGTAGTGCAGCGTGGTGTGGTGGTTGGAGGGCAGCCGCATCGCACCCAGCTCGCCGTGGGTGCCGTCCCAGAAGCGGTGCGTGCGGATGCGGCCGCCGGGATGGCCCGCCCGCTCGTACACCGTCACCTCCAGCCCTCGGCGGACCAGTTCGTAGGCACAGGCCAGTCCGGAGATACCGGCGCCGATCACAGCTACGCGGCCTGTGGCGCCGCGGTGCGTCTCCACCAGGTCCGCGGGGAACCGGAACTGCTCGTCGAAGGGGCTGGCGGTGTCGGTGTCCGTCATGTCACGGGACGCTACGCACCAGTGCGGGGCGGATGGTGGAGGCGGGATTGCAGTCGCATGAAACCGCCGGAGGCCGGGCGTCCGCCCCCGTTTTCCCCGTCAGCCGGGCCGCCGCGCCGGCTCCGGTGCCTCATGTCGTGCGTACGCCGCCCAGTCCACGATCTGCACCGCCGCGCCGGCTGCCTCCTCGCCCCGGCAGTGGACGTGGTGCCTGCGGGCGATGCCGTCCAGGTCGAGGTGAGAGCCGAAAGGCGGGGTGCGCCGTCAAACACCGTGCGTACGCCCACAGACGGGGGTGGTCGGTGATGCGGTGCACGGCGGCGGCGTCCAGGTGGTGGCGGTGCACCGTGTCCAGCTGCACCAGTGTGACCCACAACTGCACGTCGGCGATGGTGAGTTCGCCACCCAGCAGCTGCCCCCGGGAACCGAGCCGCCACTCCAGCACGTCCAGCGCGCGCAGGAGAGTGGCCAGGGCGATGTCACGTGCCGCCGGGTCGCCACCGTACTCGCCGGCGCGCTGGGCGGTCTCGGTGATGCCCTGCCCGCAGAGACGGCCGACGGCCTCGATCGCCTCCTCGGCGCCACGCGGGTGGAGATCAGGGCCATGGCCACCGAACTGCCGGGCGAGGTCCCGCAGGATGTCGGGGGTGTGGGTGCTGACTATCCTGCCGGTCCAGTCGTCGCTGAGGACTGGTGCCACCGTCGGTCCGGGATGCTGGTGCGAGCTGGCCTCGTACAGCGGGCGCAGCGCACGATACCCGCCGTCCGGGGCGTCGGGCACGGCGGGCAGCAGGGTCACCGGGAGGGTGTCGTCGAGGCCGAGGAGGCTGTGCGTGACGGCGATCTGCAGACAGTGCGACAGGACGGCGAGAGGTGGAGCCGGTAGCGGTGCGGCACAGCGTAGTAACCGCTGCGCGCGTCACAGCCGATCCTGCTCCGGAAGGACGGCACGGCTGTTGGGGATGAGGCGGGCATACGTCTCCCTCGAAGTGCTCGGTCACGGGCATACGACGGCGACGGCGCGGCCGGAATGCGGTAGGTGCGCGGGAGGGTCAGGCGTGGGCGCGGGCGGGCCACCGGCGTGCGGGGAACTTGCCGCACTGCACACACGTACGAGGTCGATGTGGCGGCGGGATGTCAGCAGGGGCAGCTGCCGGACGGCGACACGGACAGCGTCGCTGCCGAGGTCCAGCGCGGCACCATCCATGCTTCCCTACCAATTCACTAGGATTCCCGTAGTGGAGTGTCAGGCCGCGGCCAAGCCGAGTCAAGAGGCCCGCACGCACCGCACCGGGACGTCTCACCACGTGAGAGAGGTGCGGGCCGATCGGTGCGGTCAGGCCGCGCGGCCGGTCTCGCAGGCGGCGAGCAGTGCGCGGACCGCCTCGACGGCGGCGCCGGTCAGCGAGGGGTCCGCACCATGCCCGGGGCGCGCGCTGAGCCGTACCGGAGAAACAGCGGGCAGGCCCTCGACCGGGGTCAGTCCCTCGGGGTGCTGGCTGCCGGGCACGGCGAGCAGCGCGGCGCCCAGCCCTGCGCGGGCCACATCCAGGACGCCCGCGAGATATCCGGCCTCGGCGACGACGGTGGCCTGGGTGTGGTCGGCGGCCAGTGCGGCAAGGGCGCGGCGGCGGATGACGCACGGTTCGTTGATGGCGACCAGCGGCAGCGGGGCGGGGGCTGCGGGCGGCTTCCAGCCGGGGGCGGCGTACCAGCGCAGCGGCAGTCCGCCCACGGGGGTGCCGGCCGCGGCGGTCGCCTCGGTGACGTAGACGGCGAGGTCGAGCTCGCCCCGGTCGACCGCGTCCGTCAGTCGCGCCGAGCGGTCGATCCGCACCCGGACCTCGGCGCCCGGCCGCACCTCCCGTACCGCCTCGGTGAGCACCGGGAGGATCTGGTCGGCGCCGTGCTCGGTGGCGCCGATGACGACGGTCTCGGCGCCTGGGCCGTCCTCGCCCAGCAGCCTGCGCACGGCCGCGTCATGCGTTCCGACGATCAGCCGCGCCTCCTGCAGCAGCTGGGCGCCGTGGGCCGTGAACCGGGTCTTGCGGCCGTCGCGTTTGACGACCGGACGGCCGAGCGTCTTCTACAACCGCCGTACATGCTGGCTGACCGCGGACTGGCTGAGCGCG
>NZ_JBQQCE010000538.1:0-6324 GCF_052245645.1 Streptomyces sp. KR55
GGTTGACGTCGGCGACGCCGCGCAGGGCCTGGATGCCGGTCTTGTCGGCCTCGGAGCCGATGAGGTCGCGCGGTCCGGGCGCCTCGCCGTCCTCGCCGCCTTCCAGCGGGAACACCGGCGGGTTGACGGAGGCCTCCAGGCCCAGGTCGTTGGCGCACTCGCCGAGGAAGCGGACGATGTCCTCGGGGTCGGTGGAGCCGGCGACGACCTGGATGCGCCGGCCGAAGGCGGTCACCTCGGCGCTGGCGAAGGCGTGCTTGCCCGGCGCGTCGGGCAGGGCGCGCAGCTTGCGCTCCAGCAACAGCGCCAACTCGGCCACGCTGCACGGGGCTTCGCCGTCGCAGTCGGGATCGTAGAGCCGGAACTCGCGCTCCACGTCGCCGATCTTGACGGTGAGGTCGACCTCCAGGTTCGGCAGCTCGTCCCCGAACGGCTTGGAGACGGTGCCGGACGGGTCGGGGCGGCCCTCGCCGACGGCCTCGACGCGGATGAGGCGCGAGCCCGCGTTGATCACCGTGGGCGCGTAGCGGCCGTGCCCGGCGTCCATGGACAGGCCGGTGTAGCTCTCGCGGGTGTCGCCCTTGGCGTCGTACACCCGCAGGTTGAAGGTCTCGTCGGGGTGGGGCGTGTCGTAGTCGACGGCGACGCGCAGGCCGCTGCCCCAGACGCCGGGTTCCTTGGCGTGGACTTCGAGAACGCGGCTCTCGCTGTGGCCCTCGGTGGACTCCAGGACGACGCAGGCAGCCTTTCCGCTGCCGGCCCTGGCGACCCGGACGATCACGGCGACGCTGCCGCCGCCCGCGAAGAACTGGTGCACCGCGTAGGCGACGGCGCTCTGCGAGCCGAGCCCTCCGAAGCGGCGCTCGAACTCGGCGAAACCGGTGACGCGCACCGGTTCGTTGAGCGGACCACGCCGGGTGTGACCGACGAACGCGGTCACCGACGTGGTCACGGCGGAGATGGTGCGGCTGCTGCTGGGAAGCTCTTCGACGTAGACGCCTGGATACGTCGGCCGGGCGGCGCTCACTGCATTCGTCGGCATTCCCCCTCCAATCCCTGTCTCGGGCACCGGACGAAGGCACCAAGAGATGACAGAGGGAGACTTTCCGGACCGGTGCGCCAGAACGCCACCCACATGGGCGACAGTGATCACGCGTACCGCATCAGTTCCCCCGTCAGCACCCCGGGCGGTCGGTCGCCCGGCCCAAGCGCACGCTTGTGACTCCTGATGCTCGAGTGCTCAACCCACCTTGGAGAGTGGGGTGTTGCCCTAGCAAGGCGTGTTCACGCCAGCTCTGGGGGAGGTTCGATGAAGGACGGCGAACATGACCCGCACACGATGTGCGCGTGTCGGGGCGGGTGATCCACCGCTTCTGCACAGCCGGTGTTGCAGCAGAATGGAGCACATGCCCCGACGCCCCGCCCGGCCCCGCCGGCCACACCCCTCCACCCCTTCGCACAACCCTTCGTGCCCTTGCGGTCTTGCGGAGACATACGAGATGTGCTGTGGCCGATTTCATCGGGGTGCGGCCTCGGCACCGACGGCCGAGGCGCTGATGCGGTCGCGCTACAGCGCTTTCGTGAAGCGGGACGAGGGCTATCTGCTGCGTACCTGGCACCCGCGGACGCGCCCACCGCGGGTCGAGTTCGATCCCGGTATGCGGTGGACCGGTCTGGAGATCCTCGACACCGGCGACGGGACCGCGTTCCACACGACCGGGACCGTGACCTTCCGGGCGTCGTTCAAGGGCGGTGCGCTGCACGAGCGGAGCCGGTTCGAGCGGGTCGACGGGGCATGGGTGTACGTCGACGGGGAGTTCCTCGGCTGAAGAGCGGCTGACCGAAGAGCGGCCGTCAGGGCGCCAGGATGTCCAGCTCCTGAAGCGCGCCCACCGCGATCTCCCGGGTCAGCTCCTCCGCGCGGGCGGCGTCGCGCTCCCGGACCGCCTCCGCGAGCTTGACGTGCAGGGTGACGGCGGCCGGGTCGGGATCCTCGAACATCACGTCGTGCTGGGTACGACCGGTCAGCACCTCGGCGACGACATCGCCCAGGCGGGCGAACATCTCGTTGCCGGAGGCGTTGAGGATCACCCGGTGGAAGGCGATGTCGTGGAAGAGGTAGCCCTCCAGCTGGTGACCGCGTGAGTGCGCGACCATGCCCAGGGCGCACTCGGTGAGCTCCTTGCACTGCTCGGCGGTGGCGTTCCTGGCGGCGAGCCCCGCGGCGACCGGTTCGACCGCCGAGCGCAGCACCGTGAGCGAGCGCAGCTGGTGGGGCCGGTCGGCGCCGGCCAGTCGCCAGCGGATGACCTGCGGGTCGTAGACGTTCCACTCCGACCTGGGGCGGACCGTGACGCCCACCCGGCGGCGGGACTCGACCAGGTGCATGGACTCGAGCACGCGGACCGCCTCGCGCATCACGGAGCGCGACACGTCGAAGCGCTGGGCCAGCTCGTCGGTGCGCAGAACGCTGCCCGGCGGGTACTCACCCGCGGTGATCTCGGGGCCGAGGGTGTCCAGTACTTGGCCGTGCAGCCCCCGGCCCGGTGTGCTCATGCACTCAGCGTACGTGCCGGGTCACGGGAACAAAAAGTCAGACTTATATGTCACAGACTCTTGAATTCGTCGTACCTAAAAGGTTTCATTTGGCCGACGTCGGAAGCGACGTCGTATGTCGAGGAAGACAGCGAGGCAGACATGCGTACCCCCCACGTCGTCGTGGTGATGGGCGTCGCCGGAACGGGCAAGACCACGATCGGTCCGCTGCTCGCCGCCCGGCTCGGCGTTCCCTATGCCGAGGGCGACGACTTCCACCCGCAGGCCAACATCGCCAAGATGTCGGCCGGTACCCCGCTCGACGACGACGACAGGTGGCCCTGGCTGGACGCCATCGGCGCCTGGGCGCACGGGCGGGCCGGGCTGGGCGGGGTGGTCAGCAGTTCGGCGCTGAAGCGGTCGTACCGCGACCGGCTCAGGGCCGCGGCCCCCGACATCGTGTTCGTGCACCTCACCGGAGACCGGGCCCTCATCGAGGACCGGATGGCGCACCGGCAGGGTCACTTCATGCCGACGGCCCTGCTGGACTCGCAGTTCGCCACGCTTCAGCCGCTCCAGCCGGACGAGACCGGAGTCGCCGTCGACGTCTCCGGCACGCCCGAGGAGATCACCGAGCGCGCCCTGGCCGCGCTGGACGGGCTGGAGCAGACGGCCCCGCAGACCTCGTAGAACTCCCGCAGTACCCCTCCCCTCCCCCTCCCCCTCCACTGACAAGGGAACCCCCGTGACCAGACTCAGCGTCGAGATGCTGGCAGCGGACACCGTCGAGCCGATCACCTCGGCCGGCCACGCCCAGCTGGGCATCGCCGTGCTGGCAGGTATCGCGCTCATCGTCCTGCTGATCACCAAGTTCAAGCTTCACGCCTTCCTGGCGCTGACCATCGGGTCGCTGGCGCTCGGCGCCTTCGCCGGGGCACCGCTCGACAAGGCCATCACCAGCTTCACCACCGGCCTCGGCTCCACGGTCGCCGGCGTGGGTGTGCTGATCGCCCTCGGTGCGATCCTCGGCAAGATGCTCGCCGACTCCGGCGGTGCCGACCAGATCGTCGACACGATTCTCGCCAAGGCGGGAGGCCGTTCGATGCCGTGGGCGATGGTGCTCATCGCCTCCGTGATCGGTCTGCCGCTGTTCTTCGAGGTCGGCGTAGTGCTGCTGATCCCGGTCGTGCTGATGGTCGCCAAGCGCGGCAACTACTCCCTGATGCGCATCGGCATCCCGGCGCTCGCAGGCCTGTCGGTCATGCACGGCCTGGTCCCGCCGCACCCCGGTCCGCTGGTCGCGATCGACGCGGTGGGCGCCAACCTCGGTGTGACCCTGGCGCTCGGCGTGCTCGTCGCGATCCCGACGGTGGTCATCGCCGGGCCGCTGTTCTCGCGGTACGCCGCCAAGTGGGTGGATGTCCCGGCCCCCGACCGCATGATCCCGCAGCGGGCCTCCGAGGAGCTCGAGAAGCGGCCGAGCTTCGGTGCCACGCTGGCCACGATCCTGCTGCCGGTCGTCCTGATGCTCTCCAAGGCACTGGTCGACATCGTCATCGACGACCCCGAGAACACGGTGCAGCGCGTCTTCGACGTCATCGGTTCCCCGCTGATCGCCCTGCTCGCCGCGGTACTCGTCGGTATCTTCACGCTGGGCCGCCCCGCCGGTTTCTCCAAGGAGCGGATCTCGTCCATCGTCGAGAAGGGGCTCGCGCCCATCGCGGGCATCCTGCTGATCGTCGGCGCCGGCGGCGGCTTCAAGCAGACGCTGATCGACTCCGGCGTGGGCCAGATGGTCCTGGACATCTCCGAGGACTGGTCGATCCCGGCCCTGCTGCTGGCCTGGCTGATCGCCGTGGCGATCCGGCTGGCGACGGGTTCGGCGACGGTGGCCACCATCTCGGCGGCCGGTCTGGTCGCGCCACTCGCGGCCGACATGTCCACCGCGCACGCCGCCCTGCTGGTCCTGGCCATCGGCGCCGGTTCGCTCTTCTTCAGCCATGTCAACGACGCCGGCTTCTGGCTGGTGAAGGAGTACTTCGGGCTGAACGTCGGCCAGACGATCAAGACCTGGTCGATCATGGAGACGATCATCTCGGTGGTCGCGGGTGCGCTGGTGCTGCTGTTGTCCCTGGTCATATAGCGGCTGTCCCCGAGACAGCCGCAGAGCAGCCGCACACAGCAGTTCGGCTACCGGCCGAACCCGGGCCCGGGGCAATCGCCGCCCCGGGCCCGGGTGTTTTCCTGCGGTACGCCACTGCTCAGCGCCACCAGAGCGGATGCTCCCGCTCCGCCCACTCCCCGCTCACCGACCCGGTCCGCATCCCCCGCCGGGCCTCCGGATCCGCCAGCGCCATGCCGATGTGCCCGGCGAGGACGATGCCGATGGTGAGGGCCAGCCAGTCGTGGACGAAGGTCGCGCTGGTGCGCCACACCAGCGGGGTGAGGTGGGTGAACCACATGATCAGGCCGGTGCCGAGCATCACCAGCGTCGCCCCGGCGATCCAGGCCGCGTAGATCTTCTGCCCGGCGTTGAACTTCCCCGCGGGACGCGCCGCGTGCCGTCTGTCCCGGCGCAGGGCGGCGCGCAGCCAGACCCGGTCGTGCGGGCCGAAGCGGTTCAGCAGCCGCAGGTCACCGCGGAAAGCGCGGGAGGCGAGGCCGGCCAGCACGGGCACGGGCAGGGCGAGCCCGGCCCACTCGTGGACGGTGACGACGAGGGCACGGCGGCCGACCAGCTCCGCGAGCTCGGGGATGTACAGACAGGCCGCGGTCAGCACGCACACGCCCATCAGCGCGGCCGTCGTGCGGTGCACCCACCGTTCGGCCCTGCTGAACCGGCGGACCTCGGTCTCGGTGGCGGGGGCGTCAGCTCGTAGGCTCATCGTCGCGTCCGTTCGAACGGCCCACCCAGGCGTCGATGTCGTAGCCCCGCTTCTCCCAGTAGCCCGGCTGCACGTCCTCGGTGACGGTGATGCCGGAGAGCCACTTCGCGGACTTGTAGAAGTACATGGGGGCGACGTAGAGGCGTACGGGTCCGCCGTGGGCGTGGCTGAGATCCTCGTCCTGCATGCGCAGGGCCACCAGGACGTCGGCGCGGCGGGCCTGGTCGAGGGTGAGGCTCTCGGAGTAGGTGCCGTCGAAGCAGGTGAAGCGCACCGCCCCGGCCGAAGGGCGCACTCCCGCGGCGTCCAGGAGCCGGGACAGGCGCACCCCCTCGAACGGCGTGCCCGGGACCCGCCACCCGGTGACGCACTGCACGTCGCGCACCATCCGGGTCTGCGGCAGGGCGCGCAGGTCGGCCAGCGTGTAGGTGCGCGGTCGGTCCACCAGTCCGTCGACGGTGAGGCGGTAGGTCGTGGCGTTCTTGTGCGGTACGGAGGAGGCGACCGAGTAGTAGCGGAAGCCGCCGCCGTTGGGCAGCAGGCCGGTCAGGCCGGTGGGGTCCTTGTCCGCGGCTCTGCCGAGGAAGGACTCCAGTCCGCGCTGCAGAGTGGGCGCGGCGACCACGCCGACAGCGCCCAGACCGAGGGTGCCGAGCAGGACGCGACGGCCGATCGGCCGGCCCTCCTGCTCGGGTTGTCCGGTATTCACTCAGCCATTCGAGCACCCGGGACCCCGACGCGGCCAGGGCTCGCGGACGCCTGACAGAATTCCGTAACCACCGCTCAACCACCGCTCCCGAAACCACCGTTCCCGCCCTGCTTGGATGGTCCCATGAGCGCTGCTGACGAGATCCTCGACATCGTCGACGAACACGACCGCGTCGTCGGGCAGGCCCCGCGCGGG
>NZ_JBQQCE010000539.1:0-6274 GCF_052245645.1 Streptomyces sp. KR55
ACAGTGTTTCGGTGGTCATAGCGTGAGGGAAACGCCCGGTTACATTCCGAACCCGGAAGCTAAGCCTCACAGCGCCGATGGTACTGCAGGGGGGACCCTGTGGGAGAGTAGGACACCGCCGAACAATCATTGAGAAGACCCCCGGCCGGGGATACCGGCTCGGGGGTTTTCTGCGTTTCCCTCACAGCCGCCCCGCCGTCTTCAGGGACAGATAAGCATCGGCCAGGGCCGGGGCCAATTCGTCGGGAGTCGCGTCGACGACCGTAACACCATGCCGGCGGAGTTGTTCGGCGGTGCGATGGCGTTCGGATTGGGCCTGGGCAGCGGCTGCGGCGTCGTAGACGGATTCGGCGTCGCCGCGAGACGTTGCCATGCGGGCGATATGGGGATCTGCCACTGATGCCACCAGGACTGTGTGGCGCTGGGTGAGCCGAGGGAGGACGGGCAGCAGGCCTTCCTCGACCGGGGCCGCGTCGAGGGTGGTGAGCAGCACGATCAGGGAGCGGCGAGGGGCTGTCCGGAGTGCTGTGGCCGTGAGACCCCGGGCGTCCGTTTCGATCAGCTCGGGCTCAAGGGTCGCCATGGCGTTGACCAGGGAAGGGAGGACGTCGCCTGCCGTACGGCCCTGGACGAGAGCGCGTACTCGGCGGTCGTATGCGAGCAGGTCGACGCGGTCGCCGGCGCGCGACGCGAGGGCCGCCAGGAGCAGGGCCGCGTCCATCGAGGCGTCGAGCCGTGGGGCGTCGCCTACGCGGCCGGCGGAGGTGCGGCCGGTGTCGAGGACGAGGAGGATGCGGCGGTCGCGCTCGGGCCGCCAGGTGCGTACGGCGACCGTGGACTGGCGGGCTGTGGCGCGCCAGTCGATCGAGCGGGTGTCGTCGCCGGGGACGTATTCGCGAAGGCTGTCGAATTCCGTGCCCTCGCCGCGCTGCAGCACGCTCGTGCGACCGTCGAGTTCGCGTAGGCGGGCGAGTTTGGAGGGGAGGTGCTTGCGGCTGGTGAAGGGGGGCAGGACGCGTACCGTCCAGGGGACTTTGTGAATGCCCTGGCGGCTGAACAGGCGCAAGGGGCCGTATGAGCGGATGGTCACTCGGTCGGCTTGGCGGTCGCCGCGGCGGGTGGGGCGTAGGCGGGTCGTGATGCGGCGGCGTTCACCGGCGGGGACCGTCAGGTGGTGGCGGGAGGCTGCCACCTCGGTGCCGGGGGGCCAGCTGCTGGGGGGCCAGGCATCGCGGAGGTCGGCACGGAGTGGCCGGCGGGACGGGTTGCTGACCGTGAGAGTGACGTCGGCTGTTTCACCCAGGCGTACCGAGGTGTCGCCGGAGCGGGTCAGGCTCAGGCGTCGTACGGGTGCTGCGAGGGCGAAGTCGCAGGCACAAGCGATCGCCAAGGGTGCGTTGACGGCGAGGATGCCCGTCCAGCTGGGTTCCCACAGGCCGACGGGGAGAGAGCCGAGGGCCGCGAGGAGGGCGGCGCGTCCGGTGAGTGCCATCAGCGGGGTACGGGGACGTGGGCGAGGATGGCGTTGATGACGGAGTCGCCTGTCACGCCTTCCATCTCGGCCTCCGGGCGGAGTTGGACGCGGTGGCGGAGCGTGGGAAGGGCCAGGGCTTTCACATCGTCCGGGATGACGTAGTCGCGGCCGGTCAGCCAGGCCCACGCGCGGGAGGTGGCGAGCAGGGCGGTGGCTCCGCGGGGGGAGACGCCGAGGGTGAGTGACGGCGATTCGCGGGTGGCTCGGCAGATGTCGACCACATAGGCGGTGATCTCCGGGGACACCGTGGTCTTGGCGACCGCCGCGCGGGCGGCCTCCAGGACGGCTGGGCCCGCTACGGGGCGTACGCCGGCTGCGCGCAGGTCGCGAGGATTGAAGCCCTCGGCGTGGCGGGTGAGGACATCGATCTCGTCCTGGCGGGAGGGGAGGGGGATGGTGAGCTTGAGGAGAAAGCGGTCCAGCTGGGCTTCGGGGAGTGGGTATGTGCCCTCGTACTCGACGGGGTTCTGGGTCGCGGCGACCAGGAACGGCTCGGGGAGGGGGCGTGGGACGCCGTCGACCGTGACCTGGCGTTCCTCCATGGCTTCGAGGAGGGACGACTGGGTCTTGGGCGGGGTGCGGTTGATCTCGTCGGCGAGGAGGAGGTTGGTGAAGACCGGGCCGGGCTGGAAGGAGAACTCGGCGGTGCGGGTGTCGTAGACCAGGGAGCCGGTCACGTCGCTGGGCATGAGGTCGGGGGTGAACTGGACGCGCTTGGTGTCGAGTTCGAGTGCCGAGGCGAGGGCGCGGACGAGCAACGTTTTGGCGACCCCGGGGACTCCTTCCAGTAGAACGTGTCCGCGGCAGAGGAGTGCGACGACGAGACCGGTCACGGCGGGGTCCTGGCCGACCACAGCCTTGGCGATCTCGGCGCGCAGGGCCTCCAGGGCAGCTCGGGCGTTGCCCGGGTCCCTGGTCTGCCCGGCGTTGTCAGTGGTCGGGTCCATCATGGACGGCGTACCTCTCTTTCGAGGGCGTCGAGTTGGTCGGCGAGGGCGATGAGGGCCGCGTCGTCGCTGGGCGGCGGGCCGAAGAGGAGGGTGTGCAGGGACTGGCCGTCGCTGTGGAGATGAGCGGACAGGGCGGGGAGCAGGGCTTCGGGCGCGTGCGCCTGGGCGACGGGGACGCCTACGAGGGGAGCAAGGCGAGTGCGGGTGGTGGAGCGGAGAGCGGCGGCCGCGCGGTCGTGGGCGTTCGCCTTGCGGTAGAGGCGGGCGCGACCTTCGACGGTTTCGGAGGCGCGGATCGCCACGGGGAGTTTTTCGGGCACCAGAGGGCCGAGTCGGCGTGCTCGCCACAGGGCGGCGAGGGCTGCGGCGATGAAGAGCTGCAGGGTGCCCCAGAGCCAGCCCGAGGGGAGGAGTTCGAAAAGGGTCTGGTCGTCGTCCTGGTCGGCGGCCGAGGTGTCGGAAAGCGAGGGGAGGTACCAGACCAGATGGGGGCGCGAGCCGAGGAGTTGGAGGGCGAGCGAAGCGTTGCCCTGCTCGTCGAGGCGGTCGTTGAAGAGGATGTCGGGCGCGCCGAGGACGACGGTGTCTCCATCCCCGGATGCGTCTGGGACGCGGATCAGGGTGGCCAGGCGTTCGCTGGGGTAGCACTGGTCGGCATCGAGGTGGGTGGTGGTGTAGCGCAGGCCGCCCGTGTCGGCGGTGCCGGCGCGCTGCGCGGCGGGGAAGTCACAGTTGGGGGCGAGTGTCGACTCGAGGCTGGTGGCGGGGTCCGCGGTGACGCCGGGGGCGAGCTGCTCGACGGAGGAGCTGCCGGCGGCAACGAGGACGGTACGTCCGCCGGATTCGGCGATCGTGGAACGCAGCACGGTTTGTTGACGGCTCGTCAGCAGGTCGGGGACCGCGACCAGGAGGGTGGTGTCCGGGGCGGCTGCGGCGCGTGCCGCGTCCAGGGTGGTGACCACGCGGGTGGACACGCCGCGTTCGGCGAGGAGTTCGGCGATGGCGCGGCTGCCCTGGGGGTCTGCGGAGCGCGGGTCGAGGCTGCCGCGGTGGGTGTCGGAGCGGATCAGGGCGATCACGACGGCGGCCGCCAGGAGGAGGACGAGGGCGAGTGCGACGCCTCGCGTGCGGGTCCACACCTGGCGGGGGGTGGGCGAGGTCGAGGTGGACGGGAGCGTGGCCTCGGCGGTCATCCGGCGGCTCCCTGGCGGGTGGTGTGGTCGGCGCTGTGGGCGTTGCTGCTGGTGAGCTGTGGTTTGGTGCGTTCCAGGTCGCGGTCGAGTTCGGCGATGCGGCGGTACGACTGCTCGGTCGCCGCGCGTCCGCCGTATGTCACGTCGTCGAAGTCCCGGGCGGCGGCGCGCAGTCGGTCGGTGTGGGAGGGCAGGGCACGGCCTGCTTCCGCGGCCGCCTCGTCGGCGGTGCGGCCGGGGCGGGCGTCGAGGAGGGCGCGTTCCTCCAGAGAGCGGACGATGGCCCGCATGCGTTCCTGGAGGGCCCGGTTCCAGTGGTGCTGGGCAGCGTGGGCCTCGGCGGCCGCGCGATGTTCGGCTGCACTGCGGGGGCGGTCGTCGAACAAGGTGGCGGAAGAGGTCGGTTGGCGGCGCGGGGTGCCCAGGCGCCACCACAGGGCAGCCAGGACGGCGACGACGGCGATGATGACGACGACCAGGCCGAGCGCGCCTCCGGGTGTGGCAGCGGACGCGGCGCCCAACAGGTCGTTGACCCAGCCCCAGAAGGCGTCAAGGGCCCGTTGGAAGAGGCCGGGGTCGTCCTCGTGGTACAGCCGCTTGGACAGCTCGCGCCGGGCCGCCTCCCGCGCGGGGTCCCGCGGGATCGTCAGCGGCGGTTCGTCGCTCGAGCCGGCGAGGACCGACACAGACGTGCCGCCGCCGTGGTGCGAAGGGCGCACGGCATGGTCGCCGGCGCGGAGCCAGGTACGCACGGCCGTGTCGGCGGCGCGCGGCAGGGCCGGCGCGGCTGTGAGGACGTCCCCGGCCAGGCTCACCGCATCAGCTCCCGGGCGTGGAGTCGGCAGTGCCGGAGCCGTAGCCCTGGACACCGGCGGCGCGGGCGAGGTCGAGGTCGAGGGCCTCGCGCCGGATGCGCTGGTCGATGTAGAGGAGCACGGTCACGCCTGCCGTGATCGGGAACGTGATCATGGAACCGATCACCGAGCCGATCCCGCTGATGATCAGGAACGTCCAGCCGAAGTCGCCGGTGCCCTCCAGGAAGCCGCTGACGCCGTCACCGCTGAGCGCTGCGGCGAGGAACCCGAAGGGGATGACGACGATCGCAGCGACGATGTTCGCGATGATCGTGGCGAGCAGCTGGATGCCGAAGACCCGCCACCAGGAGCCGCGCACGAGCTTCGCGGAGCGGCTCATCGCCTTCATGATGCCCTGCTTCTCCAGCATCAGCGCCGCGGAGGCCAGGGAGAAGCGGATCATCAGCCACAGGGCGACGACACCGGTGCACAGGCTGCCCAGGACGATGAGTCCGGCGCCGGCGGCGCCCCCTCCCGCCAGTGCCACGAGGATGCCGGGGACGGCACCCACGAAGGCGACTCCAACGGCGATGAGGAGCAACAGGAAGATCAGGCCGAACAGTTTCACCACCCGTGGACGGGCGTCGCCCCAGGCCTCAGCTGTGGTCACGGGCTTGCCGAGGACCGCACGGCTGGTCACGGTGGTGAGCAGCGCGGTCGCCGCGACGGTGCCGATCAGGGAGATCAGGAAGACGACTCCGGAGCTGAGCAGCGCGTCGCCCAGGGCGCGGGTCAGTTCGCCGAGGGTGGCGCTCGGGTCGTTGAGGGCCTCCGTGCTGGTCCTGTCGTTCAGGACGAGGCCCTGGAGCAGGATGACGACGATCTCCGTGACGACCGCGACCGTCAGCGAGATGCCGAGCACGGTGCGCCAATAGGTGCGCATCGTGGAGACGGCGCCGTCGAGGATCTCGCCGACGCCGAGCGGGCGCAGGGGGATCACGCCGGGCTTGGCCGCGGGCGGGGGACCGCCCCACTGGCCGCCCCAGCCGCCGTGTCCTCCGGGGCCTTGCCAGTTGCCGTGGCCGCCGCCGTACCCGCCGGGGGGCCGGCTGCCCCAGCCGGGACCGGGCGGTGGGGGCGGCGGTGCCTGGCCCGGGCCCGGGGAGCCGCCCGGGGCGGACCACTGGGCGGGTGGCGGCTGCTCCTTGGACCACTTCGAGCCGGGGTCCTGCGGCTGCGGGCCCGGCTGGTCCGCGGGCTGTGCGGGGGTCGGCTGGTCGGGCTGTTCGGCAGGGCCGGACGTGCCGGGTTCCTGCCCGTCGGACGGGGCGGATCCGGGCGAGGCCCAGCCCGGCGTGTCTTTCATCGTCGCTCCTTCACGGTGCCCGTCCGCTGTCGCGGCGGCAGGTTGGCAGACATCGTGCCATGGGGTGGTGGCCCAGGGACCGGCCGCGGTATGGGCTGCACACCTTCAATTGTCCGCCGTACTGCGGGCAGACTGACCGCATGGCTGATCAGTACGCGCAATCCGGCGAGGACAAACCGCCGAACGGGATACCGGCGATCCGTTGGGAAGAGCCCCCCGAGGGTCCGGTCGTGGTCCTGCTCGACCAGACAAGGCTGCCGGCCGAAGAGGTCGAGATGGTCTGTACGGACGCACCCGCGCTGGTGGAGGCGATCCGCTCGCTCGCCGTGCGCGGGGCGCCATTGCTCGGCATCGCGGGCGCGTACGGCGTCGCGCTCGCCGCCGCGCGCGGGTTCGACGTGGACGAGGCCGCAAATGCACTGGCGGGCGCCCGGCCC
>NZ_JBQQCE010000054.1:0-30581 GCF_052245645.1 Streptomyces sp. KR55
CGGCGAGCACCGGCTCGTCGAGCACACGCCCCGCCCGCCCGAGCCCGGCGAGGCGCTGGTCCGGGTGCACGCCGTCGGCATCTGCGGCAGTGACCGCGAGGTCTACCAGGGCAACCGGCCCGAGGGATACGTCCGTTACCCGCTCACCCCCGGCCACGAGTGGTCGGGGACGGTGCAGCAGGTCGGCGCCGGAGTCCCCGGGTCGCTCGTCGGGCGCAAGGTCGTCGGCGAGGGCTTCCGCAACTGCCAGGTGTGCGACCGCTGCCACGCCGGTGAGACCACGCTGTGCACGGACGGCTACGAGGAGACCGGGTTCACCCAGCCGGGGGCGATGGCCACCACCCTCACGCTCCCGGCGCGCCTCCTGCACGTCCTGCCGGACGACGCCGACCTGACGGCGGCGGCCCTGCTGGAGCCGGCCGCCTGTATCGCGGCGGCGGCCCTGAAGGCCCATGCCCTGCCCGGCGAGAAGGTGGCCGTGGTCGGCACCGGCACGCTCGGGATGTTCGCGGTGCAGTTCCTGCGCGCCGCCTCCCCGGCCGAGCTGCTGGTCGTCGGCACCCGTCCGGACCGTGCGGCCCTGTCCAGGGAGTTCGGCGCGACCGAGTTCCGTACGAAGGACGAGGAACTCCCCGGCGACTTCGACGTGGTGATCGAGACGGCCGGCTCCGCCGACGCCGCCCGCACCGCGGCCGCCCTGCTGCGGCGCGGCGGCCGGCTGGTCCTGACGGGGATCCCGGCGCCGGGCGCCGACGGTCTGGACCCGACGGATCTGGTGGTACGGCAGCTGGAGGTGCACACCGTCTTCGGGGCGCCGCCGGACGCCTGGGCGCACACGGTGCGGGTGTTCGGAGCCGGGCTGCTCGACCCGGTGCCGCTGGTCACCCACGAGCTGCCGCTCACCGAGTTCCCGCAGGCCATCGAGCTGGTGGGAGCCGGCGATCCGAAGGTCGGCAAGGTGCTGCTCCGCCCCTAGTCGTACGCCGGTACGGCGGCGACCTGACGGCCACCGTACCGGCGTACCCCAGAGCTTCCCCTACCCAGAGCCCCGGACTATGTCCGATATCTCGAACACGAAGGACAGCTTGTGACCGACGCTTCCGCCACGGCAGCCCGCAGGCCCGGTGAGCAGGCACTCACCGCGCTCGGCCTGGGCGCGCCCTCCCTCGACCCCGCCGACGCATCGCCGCACGGCTTCCCGGGCGGTGGCCGCTGGCGCACCGAGATCCCCTCGTGCGAGGGTCCCGAGGCGCTGGCGGTCGTGCTCAAGGAGTCCTCGCGGCTCGACGTACCGATCCACCGGATCAGCCAGGGCAGCGGCGTGTGGATGCTGAGCGACGCCGAGATCACCGAGATGGTCGAGGCCACCGGCGAACGTGACATCGAGCTCTGCCTGTTCACCGGCCCGCGCGGCACCTGGGACATCGGCGGCTCGACCCGTACCGACTCCCGCGGCGGCGGCCTCAGGGCCCGCGGGCACGACGCCGTCGCCGGGTGCGTCGAGGACGCCGTACGGGCGACGGAGCTGGGCGTGAAGTGCCTGCTCGTCGCCGACGAGGGCGTGCTGTGGACCCTGCACCGGGCGCGCGCGGCCGGGATCATCCCGGCCGACACGACGCTGAAGGTGTCGGCGCTGGTCGGGCCGGTCAACCCGGCCTCGTTCGCGGTGTACGAGCGGCTCGGCGCCGACTCCATCAACGTGCCCAGCGATCTGACGCTGGATCACCTCACCGAGATCCGCCGGGTGTCCGGCGCCCCCATGGACATGTACATCGAGGCCCCCGACGACCTCGGCGGCTATGTGCGGATGTACGAGGTCGCCGAGCTGATCCGGCGCGGCGCACCGCTCTACCTGAAGTTCGGCCTGTCCAAGGCCCCCGCGATCTACCCGTACGGCCACCACCTGCGGGACGTCACCCTGGCCACCGCCAGGGAGCGGGTGCGGCGCGGCCGGCTGGCCCTGGACCTGCTCGCCCGGCACGGGGCCGACGGGGACATGGCCCCCCTGGGCTCGCGGCTGCCCGGCGAGCTCAAGCGGTTCGAAACATATTCATAAAGGTTTCGACGCGCCCTCTTCACAGAACACGACGCAGCCAAACAGAATCCCACACACCGTTCACCGGTTTTCGCGAACCATCCCAGCGTTGCCGCACACCCATTCCCAGCCGGGCTGAGACATCAAGGAAGATGACCATGCGCAACCGCCGAGCCGCACTTTCCGCCATAGCCGCAGCGGCCTCCCTCGCCCTCACCCTGACCGCCTGCGGCCAGAGCAGCGAGGGCGGCAGCGAGGAGGACAAGGGCAGCGCCGAGGGCGCCACCATCGGCATCGCGATGCCGACCAAGTCCTCCGAGCGCTGGATCGCCGACGGCAACAACGTCAAGAAGGACCTGGAGTCCAAGGGCTACAAGACGAGGCTCGTCTACGGTGAGGACGACCCCGACCAGCAGGTCTCCCAGATCGAGAACCTGATCACGCAGGGCGTCAAGGCGCTGATCGTCGCGGCCATCGACAACAAGTCGATGAACAACGTCCTCCAGCAGGCCAAGGACGCCGACATCCCGGTGATCTCCTACGACCGCCTCATCCTCGGCACCGAGAACGTCGACTACTACGCCTCCTTCGACAACGAGAAGGTCGGCGAGCTCCAGGGCAACTACATCGTCGAGAAGCTCGGCCTGAAGGACGGCTCCGAGAAGGGCCCGTTCAACATCGAGCTGTTCGCCGGCTCCAACGACGACAACAACACCCGCTACTTCTTCCAGGGCGCGATGAACGTCCTGCAGCCCTACATCGACAAGAAGCAGCTGGTCGTCCGGTCCAAGCAGACCGAGCTGAACCAGGTCACCACCCTGCGCTGGGACGGCGGTACCGCCCAGAAGCGCATGGACGACATCCTGACCTCGGCCTACAAGAGCGAGCGGGTCGACGCGGTGCTCTCGCCGTACGACGGCATCTCCATCGGCATCCTGTCGGCGCTGAAGTCGGACGACTACGGCTCCAAGAGCAAGCCGCTGCCGATCGTCACCGGCCAGGACGCCGAGGTCGCCTCGGTGAAGTCGATCATCGCCGACCAGCAGTCGATGACCGTCTACAAGGACACCCGCGAACTCGCCAAGGTGGCCTCGAACATGGTCGACGCGGTGCTCAACGACAAGGAGCCCGAGGTCAACGACACCAAGACGTACGACAACGGCGCCAAGGTCGTCCCGGCCTACCTGCTGGAGCCGGTGGCAGTCGACAAGGCCAACTACAAGGAAACCGTGGTCGACTCCGGCTACATCAAGGAAAGCGACCTCTAAACAAACCGCCGCACCCTAGGGATTGGAAGGCACGACCATGGCGGGACCCGTCCTGGAAATGCGCTCGATCGTCAAGACCTTTCCCGGCGTCAAGGCGCTGTCGGACGTCAATCTGACCGTCCGGCAGGGCGAGGTCCACGCCATCTGCGGGGAGAACGGCGCCGGCAAGTCGACCCTGATGAAGGTCCTCTCCGGCGTCCACCCGCACGGCACGTACGAGGGCGAGATCCTCTTCGAGGGAGAGGTCTGCGAGTTCAAGGACATCAGGGCCAGTGAGCATCACGGCATCGTGATCATTCACCAGGAGCTGGCCCTGATCCCCTACCTCTCCATCGCGGAGAACATCTTCCTCGGCAACGAGCACGCCACGCGCGGGATCATCAGCTGGACCGAGACGCTGCGGCACGCCACCGAGCTGCTGCGCCGGGTCGGGCTCAGCGACCACCCCGACACCCGCGTCGCCGACATCGGCGTGGGCAAGCAGCAGCTCGTCGAGATCGCGAAGGCGCTGTCGAAGAAGGTGAAGCTGCTCATCCTCGATGAGCCGACCGCCGCCCTGAACGACGAGGACAGCGGCAAACTCCTCGATCTCATCCTGGAGTTGAAGAAGCAGGGCATTACCTCGATCATCATCAGCCACAAGCTCAACGAGATCCGCAAGGTCGCCGACTCGGTGACGATCCTGCGCGACGGGCGCACCATCGAGACGCTCGACGTGAAGGCCCCGGAGACCACCGAGGACCGGATCATCAGCGGGATGGTCGGCCGCGACCTGGAGCACCGCTTCCCGGAGCGGACGCCGCACGAGCCGGAGGAGGGCGCCGCGCCCGCCCTGGAGATCCGCAACTGGACCGTGCACCACCCGATCGACCAGCAGCGCAAGGTCGTCGACGACGTGTCGCTCCAGGTGCGGCGCGGCGAGATCGTCGGCATCGCGGGTCTGATGGGCGCCGGGCGCACCGAGCTCGCGATGAGCGTCTTCGGGCGGACCTACGGCCGGTACGCGGGCGGCACGGTCCTCAAGGACGGCAAGGAGATCCGTACCAAGTCCGTCCCCGAGGCGGTCCGGAACGGCATCGCCTACGTCACCGAGGACCGCAAGCACTACGGCCTCAACCTCATCGACACCATCAACCGCAACATCTCGCTCAGCGCGCTGGGCAAGGTCGCCAAGCGGGGCGTCGTCGACGAGCACGAGGAGCGGCAGGTCGCCGAGGGCTTCCGCAAGTCCATGAACATCAAGGCGCCGACCGTCTTCGAGCCGGTGGGCAAGCTGTCCGGCGGCAACCAGCAGAAGGTCGTCCTCAGCAAGTGGATCTTCGCGGGTCCGGACGTGCTGATCCTGGACGAGCCGACGCGCGGTATCGACGTCGGCGCCAAGTACGAGATCTACACGGTCATCGACCAGTTGGCCGCCCAGGGCAAGGCGGTCGTCTTCATCTCCTCCGAGCTGCCGGAGCTGCTCGGCATGTGCGACCGCATCTACACGATGGCCGCGGGCCGGCTGACCGGTGAGTTCTCGCGGGCCGAGGCCTCGCAGGAATCGCTGATGCGCCAGATGACTAAGGACAAAGAGGTAACCCGATGAGCACGGATGTGACCGCCAAGACGCCGGCCCCGGCGCCGCCCGGCAAGGGCGGTTCGGCCACGGGCGACGGCCTGCTCCAGCTGGTGATGGAGGGCATGCGCCGCAACATGCGGCAGTACGGCATGCTGATCGCCCTCGGTCTGATCGTGGTGCTGTTCGCCGTATGGACCGACGGCGACCTGCTGCTGCCGCGCAACGTTTCCAACCTGGTGCTGCAGAACAGCTACATCCTGATCCTCGCGATCGGCATGATGCTCGTGATCATCGCGGGCCATATCGACCTGTCGGTCGGCTCGTTGACGGCGTTCGTCGGCTCCATAGCCGCCGTTTTCATGGTCAAGAACGACATACCCTGGGTCCTCGCCGTGGTGCTGTGTCTGGCCGTCGGCGCGGCCGCGGGAGCCGCGCAGGGGTACTTCATCGCGTATCTCGGCATCCCGTCGTTCATCGTGACCCTGGCGGGCATGCTGGTCTTCCGCGGTCTGACGGAGATCTACCTGGAGGGCCAGACGCTCGGCCCGTTCCCGGAGGGACTCCAGAAGGTCGCCAACGGCTTCATGCCCGAGGTCGGCCCGGAGACCAACTACCACAACCTGACGCTGCTGCTGGGCTTCGCCCTGATCGCGTTCGTGGTGCTCCAGGAGGTCCGTGACCGCAGGCGGCAGAAGGAGTTCGCGCTGGAGGTGCCGCCGCGGAACCTCTTCCTGCTCAAGCTGGTCGCGCTCGGCGCCGCCATCCTCACGCTGACGATGCTGCTCGCCAGCTACAAGGGCGCCCCGTACGTCCTGCTGATCCTCGGCGCGCTGCTGGTCGGCTTCGGCTATGTCATGCGCAACGCCATCATCGGCCGCCACATCTACGCCATCGGCGGCAACCTGCCCGCGGCCAAGCTGTCGGGTGTGAAGGACAAGAAGGTCACCTTCCTGGTCTTCCTGAACATGGGCATGCTCGCGGCCCTGGCGGGTCTGGTCTTCGCCGCCCGCTTCAACGCGGCCTCGCCCAAGGCCGGCCTCAACTTCGAGCTGGAGGCGATCGCGGCCGCGTACATCGGCGGCGCGTCGATGAGCGGCGGTGTCGGCACCGTACTCGGCGCGGTCATCGGCGGTCTGGTCCTGGGCGTGCTGAACAACGGTATGAACCTCGTCGGCATCGGCACCGACTGGCAGCAGGTCATCAAGGGCCTGGTGCTGCTGGCGGCGGTCGGGTTCGACGTGTGGAGCAAGCGCAAGGTCGGTTCGTAAGTCGCTCGGGCCCCGCCTCAAGGCGGGGCCCGCTTCCTTTTGCAGGAGCCGCACATGGAACTGAGCAGACGTACCGTCATCGCCGGGGCGGCCGCCGCCGGTGTCACCGCCGCAGTGAGCGGCACCGCCCACGCCACGGGAGGCAGAACGCCGGTGAAGTCGCTCTTCGGCAAGCTCGCCGACGGCACGAAGATCTACAGCTGGTCGCTGGAGAACGGCGGCACCCGCCTGAAGGTCCTCTCCTACGGCGGCATCGTCCAGTCCCTGGAGATCCCCGACCGGCGCGGCCGCTACACCAACGTCTCGCTGGGCTTCGACAACATCGAGGACTACGTCTCCTCCAGCCCGTACTTCGGCGCGCTGATCGGCCGCTACGGCAACCGCATCGCCAAGGGCAGGTTCACCCTGGACGGCAAGGCCTACCAGCTGTCCGTCAACGACGGCGACAACAGCCTGCACGGCGGAGCGCAGGGCTTCGACAAGCGGGTGTGGGACATCGAGCCGTTCACCAAGGGCTCCGACGTCGGCCTGTACTTGTACTACACGAGCGTCGACGGCGAGATGGGCTACCCGGGCACGCTCAAGTCGAAGGTCACGTATACCCTCACCCGGCACGGCGACTGGCGCATCGACTACGAGGCCACCACCGACAAGGCCACGGTCGTCAACCTCACCAGCCACGTCTACTGGAACCTGGCCGGCGAGTCGAGCGGCACGATCTACGACCACGAGCTGTCCATCGCCGCCGCCCGCTACACGCCGGTCGACTCGGGGTTGATCCCCACGGGCGAACTGGCCAAGGTCGCGGGCACCCCCTTCGACTTCCGCCGCACCAAGACCGTCGGCGAGGACATCCGCGTCGCGCACCAGCAGCTGCTGTACGGCAAGGGCCTGGACCACAACTGGGTCCTCGACAAGGGCATCACGGCCCGCCCCGAGCACATCGCCACGCTCCGGGACCCGTCCTCCGGCCGCACCCTGAAGATCGCGACCACCGAGCCGGGCCTGCAGTTCTACTCCGGCAACTTCCTGGACGGCTCCCTCGTCGGCACCGGCGGGACCGTCTACCGGCAGGGCGACGGGCTGTGCCTGGAGACCCAGCACTACCCGGACTCGCCGAACCACCCGTCGTTCCCGTCGACGGTGCTGCGGCCGGGGCAGACCTACCGGTCGACGACGGTGCACTCGTTCAGCGCCTGAACACCCGGGCGCGAACGCCCGTACGTGAACGCACATTTCTTTCACACGAGTTGAACGGCGTCACAGCCGCATCCGTATGAATGGGCGGCCCGCGCTCCCCCGCGCGGGCCGCCCAGACGACGGACCCGATCGTCCCCACCGGGCCCGCCTCATACGGAGGTTCCATGGCTGACAACGTCACCTCGCTGTTCCGCAGCACTGCGGCGCACAGCCCCTCCATGGCGGCGCTGACGCGGGAGGGCGGCGACGAGGCCGGCCCGGTGGACTTCTGCATCCCCTGCAACCCCTACTTCCCCACCCCGGCCATGTTCGACGAGATGGCGAACAGGCTGCGGGACATCATCACGTACTACCCGAGCAGCGCCGACACCATCACCGCCGAACTGTGCAGCCTGCTCCAGCTTCCGCCGCAGTGCGTGGCGATGGGCAACGGCTCGACCGAGCTGATCACCTGGATCGACCACCTCCTCGTCCGTGAGTCCCTCGCCATCCCCGTCCCCACCTTCGGCCGCTGGACCGACCAGCCGATGGAGACCGGCAAGCGGGTCGACATGTTCCCGCTCCAGGAGTCCAGCGGCTTCGCCCTGGACCTGGCGCAGTACGCCGAGTTCATCCGGGCCCGCGGCACCCGGGTCGCCGTCCTGTGCAACCCCAACAACCCCGACGGCGGCTACCTGCACAAGCACGCGGTCGTGCAGTTCATGGACGCGATGGCGGACCGGGACCTGGTCGTGATCGACGAGTCGTTCCTGGAGTTCGCCGACGCCGAGGCCGAACCCAGCGTCGTGCAGGAGGCGATGATCCGGCCCAACGTCATCGTGCTGCGCAGCCTCGGCAAGAACTTCGGCCTGCACGGCATCCGCTTCGGCTACCTCGTCGCCAACCCGGCGCTCGCGGGCCGTGTCCGCTCCATGCTCCCCAAGTGGAACCTCAACTCCTTCGCCGAGCACGTGGTGTTCATGCTGAAGGAACACGGCCAGGAGTACGCGCAGAGCCTCCAGCAGGTGCGACGGGACCGGCTGGACATGGCCGGCCAGCTGGCCGCGCTGCCCGGCCTGACGGTTTACCCGTCCCAGGGCAACTTCCTCTTCGTGCGCCTCCCCGTGGGCGCCGAAGGCACCGTGGTCCGGGACCGGATGCTGACCGAGCACCGGATCCTGGTCCGTGAGTGCGGCAACAAGATCGGATCCTCCAGCCGCTTCCTGCGGCTCGTGGTGCGCCCCCAGGTGGATGTGCGTCGCCTGGTGTCCGGCCTGGAACAGGTGCTCTACGGGACCAGGAGGGGAGCCGCCGTGCCCGAGCTGGGCACCGGGACCAGCTACAGCTCGGGTACGGCGGCGGTGGACCGGCTCGTCAGTGCCACCAATGGCGCCGGTATGCAAGGCCTTGCCGCTCAGGCCGTCGGCGCCGTCGGTGCGGTCGGTGCCGGTGGGCCGGGCCTGGCAGCCGCCCCGCCCGCCGGCACCGGCATGCCGATGCCGGCCGCGGCACAGACCGGCGGGGCGGGGATGCCGATGCCGGCGGCGGCGCAGACGTTCCCGCAGCCGACGGCACCGCAGGCGGTGCCTCAGCCCGTCCCCCAACCCGTCCCTCAGCCCATGATTCCGCAGCCGGCGGCTCCTCAGGCGATCCCGCAGCCCGCGGTGGCCCAGGCGGTACCCCAGCAGCCGTCCGGCCTCACCCCGCCCGGCGTCCCGGCCCGCGGGGGCCTCACCGCCGCCCAGGTCCGGGGCACGACGGGCACCGGTGCCCCCGCCGGTCTGTCGACGGCACCGGCGACCGGCTGGCCGGGCGCGACCAGCTGGCCGAACGCGGCCGGGATGGGCCAGGCGGGGTAGGCGGCCCGCCGGGTTACGGCGTAACCGGCCCGGCGGGTCAGGCCGGAGTCAGCCCGACCCGCCGGGTCACGCCGGAGTCAGCCGCCACTGCTGGCAGGCGTTGTTCAGCCACGTCCACTGGCGTACGTCGGCCGCGTCCGCCGTCGAGCAGTTGGCGACGTCGGCGACCTTGCCGGTGGCCTGGTTGACGATCCGTACGTAGCCACCGTCGGTGGCGACGAACCGGAACCGCTGGCAGGTGTTGTTCAGCCAGGACCACTGCCGCAGATCGGCCCCGTCGTCGGCGGAACAGTTCGCGGTGTCGAGCACCTTGCCGGTGGCCACGTTCACCAGCCGGTGGGTGTCGTCACCGAGATCCTCGAGCCGCCACCGCTGGTTGTTACCGCCACTGCAGATGTACTGCTGCACGTTGGCCCCGTCGGCACTCGAACTCCCGGCGACATCAAGGCACTTACCACTGTTCCGATTCACGACGGTGTACGTGGTCGAGGCCGACGCCGGCTCCCCGGACGGCCCGGCGAGCGAGGCACCCAACCGCACCGGCGTACCGAAGTTGGGCGTGCCGTCGGAGTTCCAGGTGAACCTCTGCGCCCGGGTGGTCCGCCCGTTGTCGCAGCCCTCGCTCGCGCTGTCGTTGGCGTGGTAGACGATCCAGCTCTCGCTGCCGTCCGGCGAGGTGAAGAAGCCGTTGTGGCCGGGCCCGTGGACGCCGTTGCCGTCACTGCGCTGGAAGACGGGCGTGGACCTCTTCGTCCAGGAGGAGGCGGAGAGCGGGTTGGAGCCGGTGAGCTCGAGCTGGCCGAGCTTGTAGTCGGGGGTCCAGCAGCCGCTAGCGGAGTAGATGAGGAAGGTCCGCCCGCCACGTTGGAGGATCTCCGGGCCCTCGTTCACCGTCCCGCCCTGGCGCTCCCAGTCGTACGTCGGTGTCGAGACCGTCGAGAACGACCCGCTGACGGTGTACGGATTCGACATCCGAGCGGCGACGAGATTCTGCGTCCCGCCACTGGCACTCCCGAACAGATAAAGGGAGCCGTTGATGGTGGCGACGGTCGGATCGAGCATCCAGGCGGAGTTGAGCTGCGCCTTGTAGGTGTACGGCCCCATGGGATCGGACCCGGTGCTCTCCAGCACGTGGGTGCGCTGCGTCGGAATGTAGTCGGACACGTTCTGCCCGGCGACGTAGTACAGGTACCAGCGGCCGTTCAGGAAGTGCAGCTCCGGGGCCCAGATGTTGCAGCACCGGGAGGCGGCGTCGCCGGTCCACACCTGCACGCTGGGCGCGGTGAAGAGACCCGCGAGGGTGGTGGACTTGCGGATGGTGATGGCGCTGGTCCAACTGGTCGTGACCAGGTAGTAGTTGCCGTTGTGGTACGAGATCCAGGGGTCGGCGCCCTTGACGGACTTGACCGGGTTGGTGAACGAGGCGGCGCTCGCGGGGGACTGGCCGAGGCCGAGCGCGAGCAGGAGGGCCGCCAGCAGGGTCAGTAAGCGACGGGCCATCCGCTGCTCCAGTTCAGGAGGTTGATGCCGAGCTTGGGGGTGCCGTTGTCGTTGCCGTCGTAGTAGTGGTAGACGATCAGGTCGCCGTCCACGTCGTTCATGATCGACTGCCCGCCGGGCCCGATGATGCTGCCGTGCGACTCGAGGACGGGTGTCCCGCCGTTGTTCATCATCGAGACGCCGTTCTTGTCGTAGTACGGCCCGGTGATGCTGGTGGCGCGGCCGACCTTGACCTTGTACGTGGAGCTGGTGCCGGCGCAGCAGGTGTCGTACGAGGCGAAGAGGTAGTAGTAGCCGTTGCGCTTGACGATGAACGGCGCTTCGACGGCCTTGGTCCCGGTCGGGCGGGAGGCGAGCGAGTACCGGGTGGTGTTGGAGGAGAGCTGCTTCCCGGTGGCGGGGTTGATCTGGATCATCTTGATCCCGGTCCACCAACTGCCGAAGGACAGCCACCACTTGCCGTCGCCGTCGACGAAGAGGTTGGGGTCGATGGCGTTGTAGTCGCTGGAGGAGCTGGAGGTGTAGACGGTGCCCTGGTCGGTCCAGCTGCCGGGCTGGCCGGTGCTGGAGGTGGCGAGGCCGATGGCGGAGGTGTTCGAGCCGAACTTCGAGACGGAGTAGTACATGAGGTACTTGCCGCCGTGGTACGAGATGTCCGGTGCCCAGGCTTCGGGGACGGAGGAGTAGTTCCGCCACCAACTCGGCCGTGCGGAGAAGGCGTCCGCGCCGGCGCTGAACGCGATGCGGTCACTGGAGGTCTTGTTGGCGATGCCTCCGCCGGTCGCGTAGAGCAGGTACTGCCCGGACGAGGTGCGGATCATCGTCGGGTCGTGGGTGACGACGGAGCCGGTGACCCGTCCGGGGTTCGGGTACGCCGATGCCGTGGACGGCACCAGGGCGAGCAGGACGGCGGCGGGGAGGGCGAGGAGTGCGGTTCTGGTCGTTCGGGAGGTGCGGCTCACGCGGATCCTCCTTGCGGGTGGGGGGGCGTTGAAGAGGGCGCCCATGCGTCCGTGATTTCGAACAGCGATCGCAAGCTCGGACGGACCGTAGAATCGAACCACTTGCGCGTCAATGGTCCGTGCAGTCACAGCGCCAATGAGCGGGCGGCCCCGATGAGCACTACGAAGTGGTAACGAGCGGCAACCGTCAGTGGTTTGTGGTGGTCTAGTCCGCCATGAAGATCTCTTTCCTGCTCCACAACGCCTACGGAATCGGAGGCACGATCACCACCACCTTCAACCTGGCCCACGCGCTGGCCGAGCGGCACGAGGTGGAGATCGTCTCCGTGCTACGGCACCGGGAGCACCCGAACTTCACCCTGGACCCCAGGGTGTCGCTCAGGCCGCTCGTGGACTTGCGGCAGGAGAAGAACCATCCGCTGCATCTGAGACCGGCGGGGGTGTTCCCCCGCGCCGAGTACCGTTACGGGCAGTACAGCGAGCTGACCGACCAGCGGATCGCCGAGTGCCTCGCCACGATCGACGCCGACGTGGTGATCGGCACGCGGCCGGGGCTGAACGTCCACCTCGCCCTCCAGGCTCCGGAGCATGTCGTCCGTATCGGACAGGAGCACCTCACCCTGGACAACCATCCGCCCCGGCTGCGCACCACGCTGCGCCGGGCCTACCGCCGACTCGACGCGCTGACCACGGTGACCGAGGCGGACGCCGCCGCCTACCGGCGCAAGATGTGGCTGCCCGGGGTGCGGGTGGAGGCACTCCCGAACAGCGTGCCGGATCCCGTGCTGCCGGCCGTCGACGGCTCGGCGAAGGTGGTCGTCGCGGCCGGCCGACTGGTCCCGGTGAAACGTTACGACCTGCTCATCGAGGCCTTCGCCATGGTCGCCGCCGAACACCCGGACTGGCAGCTGCGCATCTACGGCAAGGGTGAGGAGCACGATCGGCTGCGGCAGCTCATCATGGACCTCCGTCTGTGGAACAACGTCTTCCTGATGGGTGCGGCGGCCCCCATGGAGGGAGAATGGGTCAAGGGCTCGATCGGTGCGGCCGCCTCCAACTTCGAGCCGTTCGGCATGACGATCGTCGAGGCGATGCGCTGCGGACTGCCGGTGGTGAGCACCGACTGCCCCTACGGACCCGGTGAAATCATCGAGGACGGGGTCGACGGCCGACTGGTGCCGGTCGGGGACCGTGACGCGCTGGGCGCGGCCCTGCTGGAACTGGTCCGTGACGACGAGGGGCGCCGCCGTATGGGCCGTGCGGCGCTGGAGAACGCGCGGCGGTTCGCTCCCGGCCCCGTGGTCGAGCAGGCCGAGCGGCTGTTCACGGAGGCGGTCTCGGCGAGAAGGGCGGGGCGGCCCGTCGTACAGGAACCCGCCCGCATGCACCGTGCCCTGGTCAGCCAGGGCTTCGCCGCCCGCGACGCCGCGTTGGCTTCGGCGAGCAGCGCGCTGCGCGCGGTACGGAAGGGACAGCGATGAGCACGGAACAGAGTGCGGGACAGAGTGCGGATCCACGCGTCGGCTGCGTGGTCGAGCCGGACGGCCGGATTACGTTCGACCTGCCGCCGCTGTCGGCCGAAGCGCCGCAGGTGCTGCTCCGGCTGCGTCCGAAGAAGGGCCAGCCCGAGAAGACCGTGCACGCCCTCGACCTGGAGCCCGTCGGCGACAGTCGCCTGCGTGCCGTCCTGGGCCCGCAGCCCGTTCTCGAGGATGGCCGGTGGGACGTGTACCTGCTCCGGGAACCGGGATCCGAGCGGCAGCGTCTGCGCCCGGGACTGCGTGACCTGCGGGCCCTGGTCGACGGACACCTCCGCGACCGGCAGTCACCGCTGGCCGTCCGGATTCCCTACGTCACCAAGGACGGGTACCTCGCGCTACGGGCCTGGCTGCGCCCCGCCCACGCGGAGGTCGACGGCATCGACGTCACGGACCGGTCGATGACGGTCGGCGCCCGCCTGCATGGCGCCTCGTTCCAGGAGGGAGCCGCCGTGCACCTGCGCCGGCGGGGCGGCAGCGGCACCGTGCGCTCCCTGGAGCCACGGCCCGCACCCGACGGCCGAAGCTTCTCCTTCACGGTCGACTACGGGGAGTTGACCGCCGGGACGGACGCCGGGAGCGGCGTCTGGGACGTCTTCGTGCGGCCTGCGGCGCAGGAGCCTCTCATCCGGGTCGCCCGTCTTCTCGACGACCTGGCAGACCGCAAGGAGGTCTTCGTCCACCCGGCGGTCACGCTCGGCGGTGCCGTCCTGCGCCCCTACTACACCGTCGACAACGACCTCTCCCTGGAGGTGACGAAGGCCGGTTGAGGTGGCCGACGGCCGTCCCTCCACGGCTCACGCCTCCGGCTGCGCCCACCGGAACAGGGAGAGCCACCCGGGCACGTCCACCTCGACGCGCACCGTCTTGCCCGGCGGCGACTCTCGGTCCAGTACCTCCCAGCGGGCGGCCAGCGCGGCGACGAGTGCGAGGCCGCGCCCGGATTCCTCGAGCGGCTCCGGCGTCCGTACGGCATCCGGCTCCGGCGGGCGTGGCTCCGCACGGGTGTCGGTGACCTCGATACGTACGCTTCCCGCGACCAGGGACAGCCGCAGCTCGAAGTCCCGCCCGGGAACGCGGCCGTGGATCACGGCGTTCGCAGCCAGTTCGGCGACGATCACGGCGATGGCGTCGGAGGCGTCACAGCCGTGCGGGATGCCCCAGGCGTACAGCTGGTTCAGGGCCAGGTGCCGGGCGAGGCGGGCGCCGCGCGGGGTGGCGCTGAGGCGCTGGGTGAACGTACGTACGGTAACCGGCTGTTGGGGAGTGAGCGGTGCGGTCATGCACCCAATCTGGCGGTTGCACAGGGCAGTTCACCAGGTCGGCGGCGCGTACGCTGCTCGAGCGTACGCGGTTACGGGGTGGACAGTACTCATCACTAGCCGTGACCATGGGCGCGGGAGGTGACCGTCGGTGGTCGATGTGCTGGGTACGGGTGGCGAGCCGGAGTCGTCGGACAGTCTGCGGACGTTCGGGGCGGTGGTCCAGGCGTTGCGGGAGCATGCGGAGCTGAACCGGGAGGAGTTCGGGGACCGCGTGGGACTCTCGAAACACATGGTGGCATCGATCGAGCAGGGGCGCCGCATGCCAGATCCGCAGTTCGCGGAACGGGCGGAAGAGGTGCTGGGGAACACGGGGGCGCTGCGCAAGGCTGCGCCGTGGCTGACTCGACAGCCCGGCCTGGCGGCGTGGTTTCGGCGGTGGGCGCAGTTGGAGGCGACCGCAGTCACGCTGTACACGTACGAATGCCGATTGGTTCCAGGGCTGTTGCAGACAGAGGCCTACGCACGACAGCTGTTCGCCGACCAGTGGCCTCTTCTGGACGACGCCCAGGCCGAGACACAGTGGCAGGCGCGGGCGGAGCGACAGCGGCTGCTGTGGGAGCGGCCGAACACC
Organism: Streptomyces sp. KR55; assembly: GCF_052245645.1. Lineage (NCBI taxonomy): Bacteria > Bacillati > Actinomycetota > Actinomycetes > Kitasatosporales > Streptomycetaceae > Streptomyces > Streptomyces sp. KR55. The sequence continues at coordinate 15,067 of NZ_JBQQCE010000054.1, forward strand.
ACCTTCGGCTTCATCCTCGAAGAGCACCTGTTCCTCCGGCGTACGGGCGGTGTCGATGTGACACGGGAGCTCATCGAGCACGTACTGGAGATCGCCGAGCTGCGGAACGTCGAGATCCAGGTCATGCCGTTGGTACAAGAGTCCCACGCAGGGTTGGCGGGCCCCATGCAGCTGTTGGAGACTCCGGAGAACAAGTGGTACGCCTACTGCGAGGGCCAGCGCGGAGGCATGTTCGTCACCGACTCAAAAGAGATCAGCGTGCTCCAGAAGCGGTATGCCAGGATGCGTTCGCAGGCTCTCACCCTCGAAGACTCCGTGAGCCTGTTGAAGCGGATACGAGGAGCGCTATGAGCACGTCCGAACTGACCTGGTTCAAGAGCAGCTACAGCAGCAGCGGCGACGGCGACTGCGTAGAAGTCGCCCCCTCCCCCACCACCATCCACATCCGTGACTCCAAGAACAAACAGGGCCCCCACCTCACCGTCACCCCCACCACCTGGTCCTCCTTCATCTCCCGTATTGCACTGGGGAGTTGACGTCAGCTCCCCCACCGGACGCGAGGCCAGACGCTCAACCTGAGCTTTTCTTTTAGCCTCTGGGGCCCTTGAGTTGATTACGTTCGGTGATGCTCTCGGGGCGTCTGACGGTTTTGCCCGCGTCGTAGCGGGTGGCGGGCCGCCGGTTCTTCGAGCCGGGTGGCCGTCCCGGTCCTGGCCTGGATGGTTTGGGTGCGCGGGTCGGACAGTGCAGGTGAGGGCGGATGTTTCTGAACCCGCGGCGGACGCGGGCGGGGGTGAGCCGGCCAGGCTCGGCGGGACGTTCCCAGGGGCGCCGGAGATCGGCGGCGAGGGGCCGGGTGAGGCGGAGCTGGGTGTGGGCGGCGATCACGAGATGTCCAGCGGTCCGCGGCCTCGGGGGTGCGGAGCTTGGGGCGGGTCCAGCCCAGGGTCTGCTTTCCGAACCGGAAGGTGTGCTCAAGATCGAATCTCCTGAGGAACGCCTGCCGAGGGTGGATGCGGTCCCAGGCCAGCGTCTGCGCGGTGCCGTAGCGGTCGGTGACCTGCACTGTGGCCGCATCGGGCTCGCCCCAGGTCTCCGGCTTGGCGAAGCGGAACTCCGTGCCGTGCTTCGGCGGCCGACCGCCCTGCCGAGGCTGTGTCCAGGTGGCGGGGACGGGCTTGCGCATCACCCGGTCCGAGCGCAGGCGGCCGAGGACTTCCACCGGCAGGCCGTCCAGGAGGTAGGCCATGCGCGGGGCGTCGTAGCCGGAGTCGAAGACGACCAGGATATCCGGGTCACCGTCTTCCCACTGGCCCCCGTTGATGAGGTCGGTGACAACACGGCGGACCTGGGCGGCGGTGACCTCGGCAGCGTCGTCCTCGGGGCCGGGACGGACGGCGTCCAGCAGCTGGCACCAGGACGTACGCCCCGTTTCGAGAGCGGCGACGAAGGAGCAGGGCCAGCCGGGGATCATCAAGTGCTGGTCCCGGCCGCGGCCGTAGGTGTGGCAAAACAGCCGCTCCGCGCTGCACTCGGCATCCGGGCGCAGCCAGTTGCTCACGTCCACGGCCAGGACGAGCCGGTGGTCGGCGGCCTTGGGCTGCGGCAGCGCGGCCAGCGCGCGGCGCAGCCGGGCGGCATCGATAGGGCCATCGACGAAATTCGCTGACTTGCGGGTTTCTGCGGCTTGGGCGGTGTGGGTCCCGTGATGTTGTGGGCAGGTTCCCAGGCGCTTGCAGCGGATCGGTGCGCCCCTCGGCGGTCGCTGAATCGGGTGGCTCGAGCCGAGTTCCAGAGTGGCCCTGCCCTCCCCATGGCACCAACCCGGACAACGGCGTCCGACAACCGAAGGTCTCGCATGACTGTGCATCCCGTCCTCCTGCCACCGCGAAGCAGATTCCGCTGCCTAATGGCCCCCCGAAGGGTTCTCACCACCGGCTTCGTCACCGCGGCACTGCTCACGCTCGGGCTCCCCGCGGTCGCCGATGAGAGCCCGGTCAAGTCCACGTGCTTCGGCCGCCCGGCGACCATCACCGGAGCAGGCACCATCAACGGGACCCCGGGCGACGACGTCATCCTCGGCTCGGCGGGTGACGACGTGATCGACGGCCTCGGTGGCAACGACCGCATCTGCGGACTCTCGGGAGCGGACACCATTGCGGGGGGCCTCGGGGGCGACCGGATCGATGCCGGCCCCGGCGACGACGTGGTGCAGGGCGATGTGACCCGCGAGAGCGGCGACGTCAAGGGTGGAGGAAACGACCTGTTGATCCTCGGGGAAGGCGACGACCGTGCCAGCGGTGACAGCGTCGCCTTCGACGGCGATGCCTGGGGTGGCGGCAACGACCGGATCGAGGGCGGCCCAGGTGATGACGGTATCGCTGGAGACAGCACCTCCTTCACCGGCCACACCAAGGGCGCGGGCAACGACGTCATCCTCGGAGGCCCTGGCCTCCAGGACAATCTGAGGGGCGACGGCAACGCACTTCTCAGCGCCAGCGGAAGCGGCGACGACATCCTCGACCTCGGGCCGGACGGTGGCCTCTTCGCCATCGGCGACCACAACACCTTCTCGCCAGGCGCTACCGCCACCGGCGCCGGTGATGACCGCATCACCGGCGGAGCCGCGGGCGAACTTCTCATCGGCGACAGTGCAGCCGACAACGTCAGCGACGCGGGCAAGGACCTGATCAGGGGCCGTGGCGGGAATGACACGCTCTTCGGCGACAACACCGACGCCGACGGCACCAGGACCGTCGGCACCGTGGGCGGGAAGGACCGCCTCAAGGGCGGAACCGGGGACGACACGCTGCGGGCAGGGCCGGCCAACGACTTCCTCGACGGTGGGCCGCAAACCGACCTCTGCGACGGCGAAGCGGGCAACCACAACGTCGCCGTGCGGTGCGAGACGGTCATCCGCGCCGAACGCCAACCGTCACGCCACTGAACGACGCATCCACGCGGCCTTCTGGACCTCGCTGCGAGGCCGGCGGGCACACCCGGCCGTGACACGCAGCCGCACAGAGGGCGGGCGTCCCACAAGCTGAAGCCGCATGCATTTCGTCACCGCAGAGCGCGCATTTCGTCACCACCCTTCGATACGGCCGTGGTTGAGTGCGTCGTACAACGCGCCGTGCCCGCGGCGGTGTTCGGCCAGCAGCGTCAGATCCACCGGGGAGGTCACCGGCCCGTCCGCACACAGCAACGCGTCCGTGAGCTCGAAGAGCGCATCGCCCCGCATGGTCAGACAGGCATAGAAGATCTCCCGGAAGTGTGACGCCCAGGCGAAAGCGTCACGCCGGACGTCCGGTTGCAGCACACTCATGTCCACGGCCTTCGTACTGGTCCCGCGTGTTTCTTGATCCGGAACACAGGATCAGGCGAAGGCCGCTCTGACATGCGGCGATTACCTCTCCGGGCGAACGCGTACGAGACACGTTCGACAGCAGCGGGTTAAACGACAAGCTGAGGACGGGCTGAGGAAGCTGTGAAGGAGAGGCATGTCCCCCTGCATTGCCTTCTTGGGCGGGCTGGTTCACGGTGTTGGCCCGTGAGGAACGCCGAAGATGAGGGGGGGAAGGTCGTGCGAAGACGGAGCTTTCTGAGCGGATTAGGGGGCGTGCTCGGTGCGGGGGCGGTCGGGCTCGGGCTCGCCTCCACAAGCGGCGGTACGGCGAGTGCGGCGGACCTGGACGCCGCGGAGCCCCATGACTGGCAGGCGGTCACCGCGCCCGAGTGCACTCCCTCCGCCCAACTGATCGACGTGGTCGCCGCCGGTCCCGACCTCGCCTGGGCCGTGGGTGAGGAGGGGCGCAACGGCAGTACCCGAGGCACGCCACTGGCCCTCGCGTGGGACGGCGGGACATGGGCCCGCGTCGGCCTCGCCCACCTCGGCTTCGGCGGCTCCCTGCACTCCGTCGCCGGCACCTGCGCCCGCTCCGCCTGGGCGGTCGGCACCGACACCTCCGGTGCCGCGCACCTGCTCGCCTGGGACGGGCGCACCTGGCAGGAGGCCGACTTCCCGGGGCGGGGGCAGGCCGGGACTGTCCTCACCGGAGTCGCGGTGGACCCCGACGGGCAGGCCTGGTGCTCCGGCCGTAACAGCGACGGCTCGGTGCTGCTGCGCGGCGGGCGAGGCGGCTGGTGGTGGGTGGCGGCACCGCCGAGCGGGGCCGCGGCCACGCCCTCGGGCGTCCGGGTGACCCCCGACGGCAACGTCTGGGCCTACGGCACCGGAATCGTCGCCCGCTGGAACGGCACCGCGTGGACCGAGCTCCCCGCCTATCAGGGCATCCGCGCCACCGTCACCGGACTGCTCCCGGTCGCCGACGACGACATCTGGCTCACCGGCTACGACTACGGAGTCGGCGGCCCGCCCGGCAAACCTCCCGGCGTCACCCTCCTCCACGGGGACGGCAGCACCTGGCGGAGCGTCACCGCGCCCTTCACCGTCGGCATGCTCACCGGGATCGTGGGTGACGAGCGGGGACTGCCCGACCGTGTTTCCGGCTGGGATTTCTGGGACCAGAACCGGGCGCATCACCTGCGGTGGGACGGGGCGGCCTGGGTGAGTGAGCGCGGGGCCGCCTCGTCGGCTCCTGTGGTGATCAACTCCCTGGTGTCCGTGCCTGGTACAGGCGGCTATTGGGGAGTCGGTACGACGTCCTCCTCCCCCTATCCGCCCGCCCAGGTCCGGATCGAGCGCTGAACTACGCCAGCCGGATCACGTTCCAGGACAGCGGCTCCAGGACGGCGGTCAGCCGGCCGTCCTGGAGGGCTGTGCCCTCGACCGGGTGCGGGGTGACCCGCTCGGGGTCGTCGAGCGTATTGCTCAACTGCCTGCCGACGGATGGCGGATGGATGGCGCCGCCCGACCGGCCAGGCGGCTGCGCGGCCCCAGGAGGCCGCGTCCACTGACGCGGTGTACGGCGGTCGCCCACCGGTAGGGCGCCGTCAGCACGGCCAGGGCACCGCTGAGTCTGCTCGGCGGCCTTGCGCCGGTGGGCGCATTCATCGACGCGGGCCGCGGGAGGCGGGAGGGAAGGGGCTGATTGGCGGATGTGTGCCACCTGCCCGGACGAGCACCCCAGGAACGGAGGGCCGCAGGATGGCACACATCCGCCAATCACTGCGTGAGTCACCCAGTGACTCCCCGCGAGGCCAGAACCACCGAGCTCACACCGCGTTCGTCGCGGCTGGTCCGTTCAAGCGGGCCTATCGCAGCGGGAAAGAGGCGGCACGTCGATCTCGGCACGTACGGTCTTTCCTGGCGGTGGTTCGCGGTCCAGTACCTCCCAACGGGCGGCGAGCGCGGCGACGAGTGCGAGGCCGCGCCCGGATTCCTCGAGCGGCTCCGGCGTCCGTACGGCATCCGGATCCGGCGGACGTGGCTCCGTGCGAGTGTCGGTGACCTCGATGCGTACGCTTCCCGCGACCAGGGACAGCCGCAGTTCGAAGTCCCGCCCGGGAACGCGGCCGTGGATCACGGCGTTCGCAGCCAGTTCGGCGACGATCACGGCGATGGCGTCGGAGGCGTCACAGCCGTGCGGGATGCCCCAGGCGTGCAGCTGGTTCAGGGCCAGGTGCCGGGCGAGACGGGCGCCGCGCGGAGTGGCGCTGAGACGCTGGGTGAACGTACGTACGGTAACCGGCTGTTGGGGAGTGAGCGGAAGCAGTGCTCGGGAATACGGGGGCGTTGCAACGGGCGGCACAGCATCTGGCTCGGCAACCGGGGCTGGCGGCGTGGTTTCGGCGGTGGGCGCGGTTGGAGGCGACCGCGATCACGCTGTACACGTACGAATGCCGGTTGATTCCAGGGCTGTTGCAGACGGAGGCTTATGCCCGGACGCTGTTCACCAACCAGCTGCCGCCCCTCGACGACGAGCAGATCGAGGCGCAGTGGATCGCTCGGGCGGAGCGGCAACGGTTACTTCGAGAGCGACCCAACACCGCCTTCGGCTTCATCCTGGAGGAGGGGCCGTTCCTGCGGCGCACGGGTGGGGTGGGGTCACGCGCGAGCTGATCGACCATGTGCTGGAGATCGCGGAGTTGCGGAACGTCGAGATTCAGGTCATGCCGCAGGTGCAAGAGACCCATGCGGGGCTGCACGGCCCCATGCGGTTGCTGGAGACGCCGGAGAACAAGTGGTTCGCCTACTGCGAGGGGCAGGAAAGCGGCCAGCTCATCGCTGACCCAAAGGTGGTCAGCGTGCTCCAGATGCAATATGCCAGGATGCGCTCACAGGCTCTCGCCATCAAAGACTCCGTGAGCCTGTTGCAGCGGATGCGAGGAGCCTTATGAGCACCAATGAACTGATCTGGTTCAAGAGCAGCTACAGCAGCGGCTCCGGCGATGACTGCGTCGAGGTCGCCCCCTCCCCCACCACCATCCACATCCGGGACTCCAAGAACAAACAGGCCCCCACCTCACAGTCACCCCTGACGCTTGGATGAACTTCATCTCCCTTGCGACACACGCAACTTGACGAGACCTGAGCGTCAAACCAGCCAACAGCCGTCGCGCTGGCCGAGGCGGCGGTGGTCGCGGACGCGTTCGGCGCGGTCCAGGGAGACTCGGACAACAACGTGCAGGAGACGGTCCTGCGCGCCGAACAGGCAGTCGAGCTTGCCGGGCGCGCGGGCGACCCGGTGGCCGAGTCGGCCGCCCTCGACGCGCTCTCCGGCGCCCGGAGCTGGGCCGGCGACGCCCTCGCCATGGCCGCCGGAACCACCCTCGGCGTAGGAGAGCCGGCGGAAGCCCGCCGGTGGGGCAGGCAGCTCGCCGAACACCCGCTGCTGGCCGAGGTGGGCCACCACGCCACGTCCTGGCTCCTGGTCGCGGATGCGTTCGCCGGCCATGCGGACGACGTACTCACCGGCAGCGTGAGACGGCTCGACGCCTGCGCTACCGCGCACCTCGGTCGGCCGTGTCGCGGGAGACGGTCAGCGGGAGGTGAGCGGGGTCTCGGACTCGACGCGGGTGAGCTTTTCGGGGTTGCGGACGTAGTAGAGGCCGGTGACGCGGGCGTTCTCCACGCGGAAGGCCAGCACGCCGTCGATCACGCCGTCCACGCGCAGGATGAGTCCGGGGTTGCCGTTGACCGTCGTGGGCTCACTGGTGAAGGTGCCGCCGGCCTTTTCGACACTGCCGGCCATGTAACGGAGCACCTTGTCGGCGCCGACGACCGGCCGCAGGGCCGCCAGCTTGAAGCCGCCGCCGTCGCTGACGAAAACAACGTCCGGGGCGAGTACGTCGAGCAGCCCGTGCAGGTCCCCGGTTTCGAGCGCGGACTGGAACGAATTCAACGCTTCCCGGGTTTCTTCCGGGGAAACCGATGTGCGCGGCCGACGGGCGTCGACGTGTTGGCGGGCGCGGTAGGCCATCTGGCGGGTGGCGGCGGGGCTCTTGTCGATTGCGGCCGCGATGTCCTCGTAGCCGATGTCGAAGACCTCGCGCAGCACGAAGACGGCGCGTTCGGTCGGTGAGAGGGTTTCGAGGATGAACATGAGTGCCAGCGACAGGTTCTCGGACAGTTCGACGTCCTCGGCCACGTCCGGCGCGGTGAGCAGGGGCTCGGGCAGCCAGGGGCCGACGTAGGCCTCCTTGCGCCGTTTGAGGGTGCGTAGCCGGTTGAGTGCTTGGCGGGTCGTGATCCGTACCAGGTAGGCGCGCTGGTCCTGCACCTGCTCCAGGTCGACCTTGACCCACCGCAGCCAGGCCTCCTGGAGGACGTCCTCGGCGTCCGCCGCCGATCCGAGCATCTCGTAGGCGACGGTGAACAGCAGGTTGCGGTGGGCGACGAAGGCCTCGGTCGCGGGGTCGGTGACGTGGTCGTTCATGTCGTGCGCTTCACTCTCTCGTGGTTGGCCCCACAAGCCGGACGCAGGCCGTAAAGAACATGTACCCGGTCCGATGACGGGGTTGTCGGCAGCAGCCTCCCCACTGATCAGGCCACGTGGGATGGGCGGGCTGTGGGACTGGCGCCCCGGAGCCGGCCACGGCCTACGAGGCCGCGGCGTTGTGTGCTTGTCACTCCGGCTCGGTCCTTCTCGGGCCGGACCGGTCGGTCCGGCCGAAGGAGGGGTCTTGGCGGCTGGCCCGCGCGTCAGGTGTTGGACGGCGTCGTGGGGTGTTCCGGCTGAGGCGTTACCACGCGGTCGGTGCTGTCGCCGTGGGATCCGCGGGAACTGGCCTTGCGTGCCCCGGACACCAACTTGTTGAGGGTGAACACGCAGGCGATCTCCTTGACGCCGGCACCGGTCCGCCCGCTGATGCTGAGCGCGTTCACCTTGTCGTTCGGGTAGGAGAACTGGGTGACGCCCCCCTTCCGGCCGAGGCTGAGGCACTGCCCGGCGAAGAACATCCGGACGGGAGAGGCTTTCTTCCCCGCGATCCGGCGCAGGATCGTGGCGGCGGCCGCCGGGCCCAGCTGCGTGGCGGCCTGGCAGCTCAGCCGGAACGGGTGGTCCGGCATCACTCCCGCGTCCCCGGCGGCGATGATGCGCTCGTCGTCCACACTGGTCAGCGTCGTGTCGGTGACCAGACGGCCTTCGGCGTTGGTGCGCAGCCCGCTGCGGGCGGCCAGGTCCGGGATACGGAATCCCGCGGTCCAGATCGTCACCGCGCTGGGCAGCTCGCGGCCGTCGTCGAGCCGTACGCCGTCGCGTGTCACTTCCGCCACCTTCGTACCGGGTCCTTCGAGGACGGTCACACCCAGCTTGGCGAGCCGGCGGGCGACCGGGCGGCGGACTCGGGCGTGCAGGGAGGGGCCGAGCACCTTGCCGCAGACCAGGGTAACCTTGCGGCCCACCTCCGCCAGCTCGGCGGCGGTCTCCAGGCCGGTCGGGCCGGCCCCGACCACGGTCACCGGAGCCGACGCGGGCGTCGCATCCAGCGCCGACCGCAGTCGTTCCGCCCCCTCGAGGTCCGACACCCAATGAGCGAACTCCGCCGCTCCGGGGACGCCGGGATCGGCGGCGCCGCTGCCCACCGCGTAGACGAGGTAGTCGTAGGAGACCGTGCCACCGCCCGCCAGCGACACCCGACGCTCGGCAGCGTCGATCCGGGTCGCGGTGTCGACCACCAGCCGGACGTTCCCGCCCATGACCCTGTCGAAGCCCTCGACCGCGTCATCGGAGCCGGTCACGAGCTGGTGCAGGCGGATCCGCTCGACGAACTCGGGACGCGGATTGATCACGGTCACCGACACACCATCGCGCCGAGCCAGGCGATTGGCCGCTGTCACGCCCCCGTACCCGCCGCCGATCACGACTACCTCGACGTTCCCGTTCATCATGTCTCCTCGTGTTGTGGACTCGGCATGGAGACACCAGCTGTCCGTCCGGCGTAACAACCTGCGGATGAGACGTAGCACACATCAAATGCCGCGAAACGCCGCCCCTCCCTCCACGAATGGCGTAACGCGGCCCTGACGAGGTCGGGCAGGGGCCGGGGAGTCTCGCGGTAGCGGGCGAGTGGGGCCCAGCTCGCTGTATTCGGCCTGACACGGCTCGGTGGTGGCCGCGCGGGCGACATTCATGGAGCCGAGGGGCACGACGTGGCGCCAGCCCCGTTCCTTCGACCTGAGCACCGTCGCGGCGGGAAAGGGACTCACCGCATTCGCTGGAAAACACCGCGAACGGCCGCCGGAAAGCCGAGCGGCGGCCGTTCTGCGTCAGTCGGAATCAGCGTCGCAGGGCCAGGTCGTTGCGAGCCAGCTTGACCGCGGCAAGAAGCGCAGCGAACACCGTGCCGAACAGGTTGATCGTCATCAACGTCTCGTTGATCGCATCCCCGCTCCAGCTGACCGAGGCCCCGTCCTTGACCATGTCACCGGAGGCGCCGATGAAGTAGGGAACCGAGCTCAGTCCCAGCGCCCCGTAGAAGAGCACGTTCTGCGCCAACACTCCCCGCCCCTCGGTCCGCACCGACACCGAGGTCGACGCCGGCTGACGCTTCATCAAATACAATGCGAAGATCTGGAAGTAGAGATAGGTGACAAACCACCAGCCCAAATAGTTGGTGTAGGGCACCCCGAACACCCCGCCCCCATCTTCCCAGACCCAGACCCGCTTCACGGTGGCGGCGATCGAGTCGACGCCGAGGTCGAACATGGTCATCAGTGCCGCGGCCAGCATCGGCAGCGCCACCACCTCGACCCGGCCGGCGACCGACCCGGACGAGCCGCCCAGACGGCTGTCCGCCTCGTCGAGCAAGGTGTTGGCCACCTGCCAGCAGATGTAGCCCAGACCGAAGTAGATCGGTCCGATCTCGATGGGCACATGAATCAGCTGCGGATGGCCCGTGTAGTGGTATTGGCCGAAGGGGAACCCGGTGGAAACGCTGAGGTTCTCGAAGAAGTTGCTCACCACCAGGGTCACGATCAGAAAGAACAGCAGCGTCCGCCACCCGTATCTCCGCACCCCGTGGATCAGCGCGAACGGGACCGACAGCAGCAGCATCGGCACCGCGATGTGTGTCCCGGTCAGCGGTACGGTGAGGCCCACTACTGCGGCGGCGGCGGCCAGCAGCCAGAGGACGCGGTTCCATGGGTTCATTTTGTTTCTCCTGTAATGGTGGGTTCAGCTGCCTCCGCCCCCCGCAGCCCCAGGACCACCGCAACCGCCGCCGCGCACAGTGCCAGGGTGTGGTGGAAGCGCCCCCCGGAATGCGGCCAGTCGGTGGGGTCCGCGGGTTCAAGTGCGTCGGGGACGGCACGGCGGTACCCGGTGAACACTCGAGACGCCCAGGCGCTGGTGGACTGGCGGCCGTAGAGCCAGGTCATCCACAGCACCGGCAACTATGCTCACCAGTGAAAACCGGTCGCGCCGGCGCCTGGCGCTTTGAAGGTACGTACCGATATCGGCATCCCGGCTCTCGATGCGCTTCGCCGGAGCCGTCGCCCCGATGTTTGCCAGCGGCCCCGAAGCCCTCGACCGTGTCATCGGAACCGGTCGGAAGCTGGTGCAGACGGATCCGCTCGACGAACTCGGGACGCGGATCGACCACGGTCACCGGCACACCATCGCGCCGAGCCAGGCTGCCGGCCCGCCGTCACGCCCCGTCCCCGCCGCCAGCAACCACCGCGCTCGGCGTTCCCGCTCATCGTCTCTCCCCATGTCGTGGACTCGGCATCAAGACACCAGCCACCCCTCTGCCGTAACAGCCCGCGGATGAGACGTAGCGCACACCGGACACAACGGAACGCCGTCCCTTTCCTCGGGCGGCAGTTGGGCATGAGTGCTCAGACGGTCATCAGAGGCCACCGCCGACAGGCCGCAGGGCGGCCTGCTTGAGGCCACCGCCGTAGCCGGCGGAGCTGAACGAGCTGGATGAAGGCCGACGGCTCGCCCGGCACGCGAGCCTGCTCACGGATGCTCCGACACCGCAGCTCAACTCGCCTTCCGTCTACAGCTGTCGGCCTGCGCCCGGTCTCATGTCACTCGGAAAGGTTTGCCGACGTCGCGTCAGTGTGAGAAGCCGTTGTCGTACCGATCAAGGGACTTACTGATCGAACGGATGTCTCGATCGGGTGATCGCTGAGGGTCACGTGCGTCCGACCGAGCGGAGCGCGATCGCCGGTATCCGTCGGACATGACCCACGCGGAGTGGGCCGAGGTGCATGCGTTGTTGCCCGTGCCGGGATGGCTGGAGGGAAGGGGCGGGCAGCATCGATGGCGTCGACATCGGCGTCACGTTCGACCGGGAGCGCAATCGCTACGAGTTCTCCTGGGGTGAGCACGGTGGAGCCGCCGGAGGGTGAGATGTCCTCCGGCGGCTCCGTCGGCTTTGTCCGGTCCGGATCAGGCGAGCCGGATCACGTTCCAGGACAGCGGCTCCAGGACGGCGCTCAGTCGCCCGTCCTGGACGGTCGTGCCCTCGACCGCGTGCGGAGTGACCCGCTCGGGGTCGTCGAGGGTGTTGCGGGCGTCGGGGTCGGCGTCCGCGAGGGCGCTGTGCTCGACGACCCGAGTGAGGTCGAGGCCGTTCAGGGCGACCTCGAGCGGCAGCGGTTCGGTGCGGCTGCGGTTGACGGCGAAGACGGTGACCGTGCCGTCCTCGGCGCGTACGGCGGTGGCGTGCAGCAGGTCGGTCTCGCCGTACTTCGCCGTCTCGTACGTCGGTGAGTCGACGCGTACGTCCAGCACCTCGCCCCGGCCGTATCGCGACGCCTGCGCGAACGGGAAGAACGTCGTCTGCCGCCAGGCCGGGCCGCCCGGCTCCGTCATGATCGGGGCAATCACGTTGACGAGCTGCGCGAGGCAGGCGACCGTGACGCGGTCCGCGTGGCGGAGGAGGGCGATGAGGAGGGAGCCGAAGACGACGGCGTCCATGACGCTGTAGTTGTCCTCCAGGAGGCGCGGGGCCTCCGGCCAGTCGGCCGGGGCGATGCCCTCGGCGTGCTGCTGCCAGCCGGACATGTACCAGACGTTCCACTCGTCGAAGGAGAGGTTGATCTTCTTCTTCGACTTCAGCCGCGCGCCCACGTGGTCGCAGGTCGCGACGACGTTCTCGATGAAGGACTCCATGTCGACGGCGGAGGCGAGGAAGGAGTCGATGTCGCCGTCGACGGGCTCGTAGTAGGCGTGCAGGGAGATGTAGTCGACGAGGTCGTACGTCTCCTTGAGGACCGTCGCCTCCCACTCGGCGAAGGTGGGCATGCCCTGGCCGGAGCTGCCGCAGGCGACGAGTTCCACGTTCGGGTCGATCTGGCGCATCGCGCGGGCCGTTTCCGCTGCGATGCGGCCGTATTCCTCGGCGGTCTTGTGGCCGGTCTGCCAGGGGCCGTCCATCTCGTTGCCGAGGCACCAGAGTTTGATACCGAAGGGGTCCTTGTCGCCGTGGGAGGCACGGAGGTCGGACAGGGCGGTGCCCTCGGAGTGGTTGGCGTACTCCTGGAGTTCGAGGGCCTCGGCGACGCCTCGGGTGCCGAGGTTGACGGCCATCATGGGCTCGGCCTGGGGGCCGACCTTGCGGAGGAAGTCGATGTACTCGGAGAGGCCGAAGCGGTTGGACTCCGTCGAGTGCCAGGCCAGGTCGAGGCGGCGGGGGCGCTCCGCTGCCGGGCCGACAGAGTCCTCCCACTTGTAGCCCGATACGAAGTTGCCGCCGGGGTAGCGGATGGCGGTGACGCCGAGTTCGCGGACGAGGTCGAGGACGTCTGTGCGGAGGCCGTTGGCGTCGGCTGTGGGGTGGTCGGGTTCGAAGATGCCGGTGTAGACGCAGCGGCCGAGGTGTTCGACGAAGGAGCCGAAGAGGCGGGGGTTGACCTTGCCGGTGGTGAAGGCGGGGTCGAGCGTGAAGCGGGCGGTCTTGCTCATGGGGTCCCTTCGAGGGTGGTTCTGGTTTGTTGCCGGGTGCAGGTTTGTTTGTGGCTGGTCGCGCCCACGCGGCGGAGCCGCAAATTGATACAGCCCCGCGCCCCTAAAGGGCGACCGGCCAGCCGTTCTTCTTCCAGCTCAGGGTGTTCAGCCCCAGCTTTGGCGTGCCTTCGTCGTCCGCGTCGTAGTAGTGGTATGCCAAGACATCCCGGCCCCTGTCCTTGAATACCGACTGGCCGCCTGTGCCGATGAAGCGGCCGTGGCCCTCCAGGAGGAGGTCGCCGCCGCCCTGCAGCATGGGTTTGCCCGTGCTGTCGACGTAGGGGCCGGTGATCGAGGTGGAGCGGCCAACCTTGATCTTGTAGGTGGAGTTCACGCCGGAGCAGCAGGCGTCATAAGAGGCGAAGAGGTAGTAGAAGCGGCCGTGCTTGACGATGTACGGGCCTTCGACGGCGTACGGCGCGTCCGGGCGGGTTGCCAGGTGGTGGACCGTGGCGTCCGGTACCGCCTTGCCCGTGCTCTCGTCCAGCTCGACCATGCGGATGCCCGTCCAGTACGAGCCGAACGACATCCACAGCTTGCCGTCCGCCTTGATCAGGGCAGGGTCGATGGCGTTCCAGGAGTCGGTGCGTTCGGAGGTGAAGACCTTGCCGTGATCCGTCCACGTGCCCGGCAGACCCGAGCTGGACGTCGCGACGCCGATCGCGGAGTGGTTGCTGCCCCAGGAGGAGACGGCGTAATACAGCCAGTAGCGGCCGTCGCGGTAGGAGATGTCCGGCGCCCACGGGTCGCCCGTGTCGTTGTACTCGTACCACCAGCTCGGCGGTTCGGCGAAGGCGTTGCCCGAGTCCTCCCAGTGGATGCGGTCCTTGGAGAGGCGGGCGCCGATCACGCCGCCGGTCGAATAGGCGACGTAGCTGCCGGACTTGAGGCGGATGACGGTCGGGTCGTGGATGATCTGCTGGCCGGTGATGGGCTGGGGGTCGGGGTAGGTCACGGCCTCTGCCGTGCTCGGCAGCAGGGCGATGAGCGCCGCGGACAGCAGCGTCACGAGTCTGAAGCGCTTCAACTCACGCTCTCCTCAAGGGGGTTGTGAACAGGTGGCGATCAACGGCACTTGAGCGCGTGCTGGCACGCGTTAGTGAGCCTCCGGGCGGTGGCAGGTGCGCTCCCTTGGAGCGGAACGAGAGTTCTTGCATCGAATGCGTGACCTTCGCCGGGTGTGGTCGTTGGGTGTGGTGACGGATTTCTTCAACGCTGGCCGGGGGTTAAGGAGTGGGTGGGCTGCGGGAGGTGGCGGCGCCGTTCGTGGTGCCCGGCCTCTCGGGGGTCGTGATCCGTACCCGGCTCAAGCACCTGAGCGCCGCGGATGAGAAGGTGCTCCGCCTGGTCGGCGACCACCTCGGTTCGCTCGCCTCCCGTGACCTGAGGGCGCGGTGCGCGGCCGGGCTGGAGCACGACAGTGAGCAGTGGGCCGAGCGCAAGCGCACTCTCACGCAGGAGTCCTCCTCCCGCTGGGCAGGCAGCATCACGAAGGCCACCCACGACCAGTGGGCGCTCGCCCGGCGCGGCCAGCTCGCGCACATCCAGAGCCTGGAAGCCGGGATCGAGACGATCGAGCACCGCCTGTCCCTCCCGGTGGGAGCGAAGGGCACCAAGCAGGTGCCGGGCGGCTACCGCAGCAGGCAGGAGTGGTTCGCCAAGTCCCGCCGCCTGCGCCTGCTCGAAGACCGGCTTCATATGGCCCGGGGGGATCGTGAGGCCGGCGTCGTGCACGTGGTGCGCGGCGGCAAACGGCTGCTGAACACGCGCCACCACCTGCAGGCAGCGCAGCTCACCGAGGCCGAGTGGCGCGCCCGGTGGGCGGCCGGGCGCCGGTTCCTTGCCGCGGACGGCGAGTCCGGGAAGCGGTTCGGCAACGAGACCATCCGCGTCACTCCCGACGGCGAGGTCTCGATCAAGCTCCCCGCGCCGCTGGCGCACCTGGCGAACGCTGCGCACGGCCGGTACGTGCTGGCGGCGAAGGTGTCGTTCGCGCACTGGGGTGAGCAGTGGGCCGACCGCGTGGCAGCCAACCGTGCCGTGGCCTACCGCATCCACGAAGACGTAGGCCGCGGGCGCTGGTACCTGACCGCGTCCTGGACGATCCCCCCGGTCCGGACCGTCCCCCTGGCGGCGGCCCGCGCGGGCGGCCTG
>NZ_JBQQCE010000540.1:0-6220 GCF_052245645.1 Streptomyces sp. KR55
GCCGGAAGCCCGTCGCGGGCAGGACACAGCATGGCGTGCGGCAGGCGGCACCAGCCACTGCCGTCGCCCGCCGGATGAGCGACACCTGAACTGACGTGCCAATGGCAAGTAGCAGGCACCTTCGCCGCAGGCAGCTCGTGAGGATGCAGGCGGACGGGTCGCTCGTTGGTGCGGTGGTACCACTCGATGCGGTTGCCGCAATCACGGCAGCGGTCACTCTGACCGCATCGCAGCAGACGACTGGCGCTGTCGCCGCTTACGCGTAGGGAACGCCTCACGCGGACATGGGCGAGACTGCCATCCCAACGACGTGAAGAAGGGGGTGTGGAGCGCATGCGGGCGAACCTGCCAGCCAACGCGCCGTTCCAGTGGCGTCGCTACCGCAGGCGTCCCCCGGACTGCCGCATCCGGTGAGACTGACTTTCGGAAATGCGATCGCACGTTCGTGTCGGGTCACCGGATCGGGCGGTTGGCGATTGCCCCCGGAGAGCTGTCAGCCGTCGGCCTTTTCGGGGTGCTCGTGCCCGTTGCACAAGGCGGCGAAGAGCTCGTCGAGCGGGGTGCTCAGGGCGTGTGCGAGAGCGCGCCAGGTTTTCACCGTCCCGATCGTGCGGCCCTGCTCAATCTCGATAAGAGTCCGTCTGGCGAGGCCACTACGGGCGGCGAGCTCGTCATGGCTCCACCCTCGGGCCGCCCGCAGGCGCGCGAGCTCCAGGCGGAGTGCCTCGAAGTCCGGGTCGGGCGGAAAGATCGTCACCTGACCATCCGAAGGTGCAGACCCCTGCCCTGTCAGTGCAGACCTCTGCCCTATTTCCCCAGGTGGTGGCGCAGGCAAGGGGGCAGAGGTCTGCACTACCGTGTGCGGCCGTCGCTCTCTCCTGAGCGGACAACGGTGCGGGATGGGATGGGAAGGAGCGCGCGCCTTATGAGGTTCCGCACAACATGCCCCACAGCACGGCGTGCCTGGACTGTGGAGTTGCAGCCCGGCTCTGGCGGGCCGCAGCTCGTGTGTCAGCAGTGCGACCATCGGGGCGTGCTGCTCGCTGCCGTATCCGCGCGCACCGCGGCGCTCGAGCATCTGGCCGGACATGCCCGGCGCGACGTTCTGCCGTCGTACATGCGCACCTGTCAGTGTCATGAGCGAGGCTGTCACTGGCACCCTCGCCACCGCGGCTGTGCTGGTCTTATTCGTCTGCTTCTCGCTCGAGACCAGGGCGGACGACTCTGGCGACTTGCCGATGCCTGCGCGGCTTGTGCATTGGTGACGGCGCAGGCCGCTGTGGTTCCGGAAACTTTCCTGCGTGCGGTCGTGACACCGTCGGGCAGCGCCTCGCGGCGTCGCAGGCGACGACCCAAAGGGCCGGGCGACCAGATTCGGGTGCGGGAGATGCTCAGCTACCTGACCTCAGCCCTGCCGGACTACACCGGGGCTGCAGCCCGGCTGCTCGCCGTGCAGTGTGCACTGCGTATGGACTCCGGAGGGGAGGTCCGGGTGCCGACTGGGGTTCTGCGTAGTCTTCGCCTCGGGCGCGATTCGCTCCCGTGGTGCGAGCTGGAGCAGGCGCGGTGGCTCCGCCGAACGCCCGGCTGCCTCGGGCCTTGCCGACAGAGTGGTGGTCGCCCAGATTTTCGACGGCGGGATGTCTACTCAGAGTCCCGCACGTCCAGACCGCAGGAGCGCTGCTGACTGGGCGCTGCGTACGGCGAGGGGTGACTGTGCGGGCGCCGGTGACCACTCTCTGCGGCTGGCAGTTCTCTGTCTTGAGGCGCATACGGACCTTACGTCCAGTCGCGGGTGTGCTGAGACGGACCGGATCGCGCGTGAGTGTGGACTCGTTCCTGCGGCTTTGTTCCCAGTGCTCGACCGGTTGGCGGCATCTTTCGTCTCCTGGAGCGTGGTCCTTGCCACAGGGGATCTGTGCTGGGAGCTGCGCCGAAAGGCGATCGGTGTCAGCGGGCGGTCGATCGATCTGACGCCGACGTGATCCCCGAGAGCTGAGCGACCGACCTACGACTCGACCCGTTTGACAGCGGCCACCAGAAATTCCCCATGTACGGCCAGTTGCGGGTGTAACCGAGGGTGACCATTGTCGGCTCGACGGCATTAGCCGTGGGCTCGTGGCCGATTGTTCGGCCGGCGCCTTCCGGCCCAAGTCAGTGCATCCTCGGCCTGGGCAGCCAGCGTGGTGACGAGGTCGGCAGCGGAAGGCAGATCGGTGATGAGGTCGACGCCCTCGCCCGCCCAGACCGGCAGGGGTGGAATCACTCCTCGTGCCACGTCGTCCTGGTAATCCTGACGGGCCTGGGAATCGCTGGCCAGCTCGGCCTCCCGACCACGCCATCGGTCGAGATAGGGGTGGGCGAGAGTACGGGCGGTGTACTTCTCGGTCGGCCAGCTCGCGCCGCGGGCGATGTCCAACACGCTGTTGCGTTCGGTGTCTTGTCCGCGCCCCTCGAGGATGGCCTTGCTGATGGAGGGGTCGACCAGGGCTTCGGCCGTGGCCTGGAAGCGGGTGCCGATGAGAGCTCCGGCGGCACCCAGGACCAGGGCTGCGGCGACGCCGCGGCCGTCGGCGATCCCGCCGGCTGCCAGGACCGGTACCGGTGCCGCAAGGTCCACCAAGAGCGGCACGAATGGCAGTGTGGAGCGCCCGCGGCGGGCGCCGTGGCCACCGCTCTCGGTTCCCTGCGCCACGATGACGTCGGCGCCCACGTCCACGGCCTGCTTGGCCTCGTCCAGATCGGTGACCTGAACGATCAGAACCGCGTCCGACCGGCGGATCCGATCGACGAACGGGCTCGGGTCACCGAAGGACAACATCACCGCCGCGGGATGGAACTCCAGCGCCTGCTCCACCGCGCCGACATCGACCGCCCAGGTCAGAAAGCCGACACCCCACGGCTGGTCGGTGCCCGCGACGATCGGCAGCTCTCGCTCCAGCCAAGCCCGGTCCCCGTACGCACCGCCCAGCAACCCGAGGCCGCCTGCTCGGGAGACGGCCGCTGCCAGTGCGCCTCCGGCCGAACCGCCCATCGGTGCCAGCACAATCGGGTGCCGCACGCCCAACAACTCCGTGAACTCCGTCGACAACGCCATGGCCACATCATTGCTCCCGCACCAACGGCCATGACCTGGGTCGAGGCAACGCGCCTTCGCGAGAGCACCACTCCGAGCCGTCAGCCTGCCGACGACTACGTGTTGTGACATCCACGGCCAGATAACTCCCCACTAACTGGCCGCGAGCGGGGAATCCGAACTGGCCACCAACACCCGTTACGGAACGCGTCGTTCGTCCTGCAAGCCGTTGCCGTTCACCGTGAGTCGCTGAATGCGCGGTTCGAGGAGCGTCATGGTTGAGGTTTTCCCCCAACTGCTCTGCCTGGTTGGGGAGGTGGCAGGGAGCCGTCTGTTTCGGCGGCGCTCACCTTGCGCCTTGCAGTGGCTCCTCGGCGTCGGCCAGGGCGAGGGTGTTGGCCGAGCGTGCTCGCGGCCACGATCCCCGTCCGGTCGTCCCCGCGGAACCGGCAGCGCATCTGATTGCCGACGTCGTGCTGGAGCGGGACTGCCTCGACCCGGCTCGGCATCACCGTGCAGTTCTGGGACTCGCCGACCAGATCGGCCAACGCCTGCGCGGCGAAAGTCAGATCGCGAGCCGACTCACCCTCACGGTGCGGTATGCCGACCGCAGCTCCACCACACGTACCCGCACCCTGCCAGAACCCACCAACCACTCACCCGCCCTCGCCACGGACGCGCTGAGCCTGCTGGCCGGTCTCGGATTGCAGCGAGCCAGAGTACGCGCCTTCGTGATCCGCGCAGACAACCTGCTGCCAGCCAATAGGGCCTACCGGCAGCTCTCTTCGGACCCCGGCGATGCCCGCGCCCGCGCAGCTGAAGCCGCCGCAGACCGCGCCCGTCGAGTCGGCTTCGCCGGAGTCCGCGCTGCCTCCTTCGGCGTCGGCCGTCAGTGCGACGGCGGCGAGCCTGGTTTGGTGGGGCGCTGCTGCACGGGTTCCTGGCGATTGCCGCCGAGAAGAGGCGGGGTGGATGAGGGTACGGGTGTCACCAGTAGACCGCCTGGCCCGTGAAGGTTTGGATCTTGGTCTCCAGTCGGCATCCGCCGCCACTGAACCGCGATCGCCAAGGTCTGACACATCTCTTCAAGACTATACATCCCGTATAGTCACTGCTAGCGTTCTTGTTTATGACGAAGGAGTCTCTCGAAGGCCTGTTTGGCTTGCCCGCTGGTGCCTGCTGCAGTCCTGTCGAAACAAGTGCTGAGGTGGGCGGGCGTGCCAGATGGTCTGGGAAGGACAACTGCGTGCACTGATCTCCTGCGTGGTGTACGTGTGCGGGCCCATACCCTCGCCGTTCCGGGGGTGCTGGCCGTTGAAACGGTGGCGGCCACCGAGGCGTTGGCCTCAAGTCATCGCCGGGGTGGTTGGTCCCTGAGGTCGGCTCGGTGCGGTGACAGCCCGCCGGGTCGGCCCGGACCGAGCGCGAGCTAGCCGCTGGTGCGTCCCGCCCCCCTGGGCTCGTGGCTCGGTTGCGGTACCCAGGACATGCGGAAGAGGCCCCCTCCGCAGGACTTTCGAAATGGACTTCCCTGCACGATCTCCAACTACCGTTGCCGGGTGGTTGAGCAGTGCGCCCACAAGGTGGCGAAGAAGAGAAATCGTGTGAACGAACAACGGGATTGTTCGAGTTATCGCACTCATGGAGCCGAGGCCAAGCTTGGTTGTTTGGCCAAGTTGCTGAAGGGATCGCCAAGTGTACATCGACGCCGAGAATCTCACCGCTGAATCAGCGTACAAGCTGCTGATCGGCAGCGTCATCCCCAGGCCCATCGCTTGGGTCAGCACCCTGTCGACCGACGGGATTGGGAATTTGGCACCGATCTCGTTCTTTACTGTGGTGGGGCGCAAGCCGCCTATGGTCTCATTGTCCATCCAGCCCCGGTCCGATGGCGTCACGCTCAAGGACAGCTTTGTCAATATGCGCGACACCGGGGAATTCGTGACTCACCTGGCCACGCTGCCGCAGGCGCTGCCTCTGCATCTCAGCGCGAATGAGTTCGAACCCGACGAGGACGAGTTCGACATGGTTGGGCTGGAGAAGCTGCCGAGTGCTGCCGTGAAGCCGCCGCGTATTGCGGGTGCGCCGATCGCGTTCGAGTGCACCGTCGAGATGATCGTCCCCGCGCCGGACGGGCTCAACCACCTTGTGCTCGGGCGGGTCGTGCAGTTCTACATCCGCGACGACCTCTACCTGCCACGCGGACGGGTCGACACCGGTGCGATTGCTCCCATCGGTCGGCTGGCCGCCGAATACACAGTGGTGGACAACGCGTTCGTTCCACCGCTGGACAGGGAAACTCTTGAGCGTTTCGAAGGACGTCGGATGGAGCGGCTCGACAAGCGACCTGACGACTACTCGATGATCGAAACCTCGGAGTGGTCGCCGTCCGGATCCATCATGCGCGCGGAAGACGACGCTGGCTGATCGACTTCTCGATGGCCGCTCGCTGTGAGCAAGCGGCCCCCAGGTTCCGTGGGTGTCGCCTTGGTGATGTCAGGCGGGCGGCACGGACTCGGCACCGCGCGCCGGATTGCCGACCGCAAGGGCCGGGTGCTCTACGCGCTGCTTCCCGCGATCCTCCATGAGGACAAGGACGGCTGCGCTGCGCCGCCCGATTGGCTACGTCCTGCTCAACGGCAGCATCGGCGCCGGGGTTTGGGCGCGGAGGCCTGTCGCGACGACTCCATGCTGTGCCGGCCTGCTGCCGTAATGGCCGGGCACAAGACCGTGACCCGCCCGGCGTCCGTCAATCGTCGAGCGGACCCCTGAACCCGCTGCGAGATGTGCAAGGGCTGCTTGGCCACAAACACCGCACGCCGGTTTCTGACGAAATGATCGCCTGCCGCCGGGACCGCTCGATGTCGGCTTGCCTGGTACGGCGCGCACGGCCTCCTCGGTACCCCGCTTTCCGCAGTGACCGCGGACGAACCAGACTGAGCTAGAGACAAGAGGCAGCACATGGCACAGCCTTTGCCCGACAAATCCTCCGACCAAGACGGATCGACGAACGCGAGTACTCAGGTTGAACTCGCGGAGTCCGGTGGCCCGTGACGGTTCTTGATCGCTGCGGTACGACGTCGTCATGCGGTACGCGCATGGGGGCGGGCTGACGCCCAAGGAGCAGGAAAAGCGGGAGCGGGT
>NZ_JBQQCE010000541.1:0-6163 GCF_052245645.1 Streptomyces sp. KR55
AGGAGATCTTCACCCAGCGCCAGCGGATCGGCGAGCTGATGGGACGCCTGCGGGACCTCGACCAAACGGTGCCCGGCGAGTCCGTCCAGGCTCTGGTGAGCGAGAACACCAGCCTCAAGCACCGAGTGCAGCAACTCACCCGCGAGCACCGGCTCCTGCAAGAACGCCTCGAAGGCTCCCGCAGCAACCTCCGCTTCGCCGACAAGCGAATCGCAGACCTGGAAGCCCAGCTCCTGGAAACTGCAGCCGCCGCCTCCGACACCACCGGCCAGCTGTAGCGGGCGCGCGCCCGCAGGAGGTGACTGAGCGCGCTATTGGGTGGTCAGCGGTTGCGCGCTCACATTCGTTCCGGTGCCGAAACCCCGAGCAACTGCAGCCCGTTGCGCATCACCAGCCTGCTGGCGTCCGTCAGCCACAGCCGGGCCCGGGTGCGGTCGTCCGGGTCCTCGCCGGCCCGCGGCAGGACCCGGCAGGCGTCGTAGAAGCGGTGGTACGCGCCGGCCAGCTGCTCCAGGTAGTGCGCGACCCGGTGCGGCTCGCGCAGCGTGGCGGCTGTGGCCACGACCTGCGGGAACTCGGCCAGCATACCCAGCAGGTCGGCCTCCCGCTCGTGGGTGAGCAGGGAGGGGTCGAAGTCCTGCGGTGTGCCCTTCTCGATCCCGGCTTCCTCCGCCCTGCGCTGTACGGCGCACGGCCGCGTGTGCGCGTACTGGACGTAGTAGACAGGGTCGTCGTTCGACTGCCGTGTGAGCAGGTCGATGTCGAGGTCGATCATCGCGTCCACGCTGGCCCGCGCGAGCGCGTACCGCGCGGCGTCCACGCCGACCGTCTCGACCAAGTCGTCGAGGGTGAGGACCGTGCCCGCCCGCTTGCTCATCCGGACCGGCTCCCCGTCCTTGCCCAGGTTGACCAGCTGGCCGATCAGGATCTCCAGGTGCGTGTCAGGGTCGTCACCGAAGCAGGCCGCCATGGCCCGCATCCGGCCCACATAGCCCGCGTGGTCGGCGCCAAGCATGATGACGACCCGCTCGAAGCCCCGGGACCGCTTGTTGAGGTAGTACGCGCAGTCCGCGGTGAAGTACGTCCAGGACCCGTCGCTCTTCACCAGGACCCGGTCCTTGTCGTCACCGAAGTCTGTGGTGCGCAGCCAGACCGCGCCCTCGTCCTCGAAGACGTGACCGCCCTCCCGCAGGCGGGCGACAGCAGCGTCCAGGTCCCCCTGGTCGTGCAGGTCCTTCTCGTTGAAGTAGACGTCGAAGCGGGTACCGAACGCGGCCAGCGACGTCTTGATCTCGTCGAACATCAGCGCCGTGCCCTCCGTCCGGAAGGCGGCGAGGGCCTCGGACTCCGGAAGTTCCATGGCCGCGGGCTGCCGACGCAGTACCGCTGCGGCAATCTCCTCGATGTACGCCCCGCTGTAGCCGTCCTCGGGCACCGGCGAGCCCTGCGCCGCGGCGAGTAGCGAGCGTGCGAAGCCGTCGATCTGCACGCCGGCATCGTTGAAGTAGTACTCCCACGACACATTTGCGCCCGCTGCCTCAAGCAGCCGGGCGAGCACATCGCCCACGACCGCCCACCGGGCCCCTCCGATGTGCACCGGCCCGGTGGGGTTCGCCGAGACGAACTCCAAATTGAGCCGAAGGCCTTCGAGCCGGTCCGTGCGGCCATAGGCGTCACCGGCCAGGACGATGTCGCGCGCGAGGGCGCCGATCGCCGCGCTCGCCAGCGTGATGTTGAGGAATCCGGGGCCCGCGACCTCGGCCTTCGCTACTCCGGCGGCCGCGCTCACCAGCGGGGCCAGCACTTCGGCGACGGCGCGGGCGGGCAGACCCGCGGACTTGGCGAGTTGCATGGCGACGTTGGTCGAGTAGTCGCCGTGGCTGCGGTGGCGGGGGCGCTCCACGCGGATCCACGCCGGTTCGGCCGCTGCGGCCGGTGCGGCGGCGACCGGTCCGGTCAGCACGGCGGCCAGGACGACCGACAGGGCGGCCAGTGCGGCAGGGACGTATCTCGTACGTCTGATGGGTCTCATGCTCGGGTTCACTCCTGTTTCGCAACGGTCACGCGGGACTTGCGGGAGCGCTCCCACACGAGGTTCCGGTGAGGGGCATGCGCGCATCAATACGGGTGCATCAACTGAGGTTCACGAGGTGTACCGACACAGGTGCGGGAGAAGGGTCCGCCGCCCTCCGTGAACGGACCCTACCGACGGCTCAGGCGACCGATCTCGTTCCGCCGCACCGCGGGCTCCGGCCCGTCGTGGTGAATCGGCGTGTCTGCCCCGGTCAGCGAAACCCCGCTGCCCCCACGCCGGTTGGCCACGATCTCCGAGGCGATGGACAGGGCGGTCTCCTCAGGCGTACGCGCGCCGAGATCCAGTCCGATGGGCGAGCGCAGACGGGCTAGTTCGAGCTCGGTGACGCCGACCTCGCGCAGACGTTCATTGCGGTCGAGGTGCGTACGCCGCGAGCCCATCGCCCCGACGTACGCGACCGGGAGCCGCAGTGCCAGTTGCAGCAGCGGCACGTCGAACTTCGCGTCATGGGTCAGTACGCACAGGACGGTACGGCCGTCGACCTGCGTCGACTCCAGGTACGTGTGCGGCCATTCGATGACGACCTCGTCGGCCTCGGGGAAGCGGGCCGGGGTGGCGAAGACCGGCCGGGCGTCGCACACGGTCACGTGATAGCCCAGGAACTTGGCCGTTCGAACCAGCGCGGACGCGAAGTCGATGGCGCCGAACACGATCATCCGAGGCGGTGGAACGGATGACTCGACGAGCAGAGTGATCGGTGCTCCGCACCGAGAGCCCTGCTCTCCCATGTCCAGCGTGCCGGTACGGCCCGCGTCGAGGAAGGCACGGGCCTCGTCGACGGCGGTGCGGTCCAGTTCGGGGTGCCCGCCGAGGCCGCCCTCGTACGAGCCGTCGTCGCGGACGAGCAGGGCGCGGCCGAGGAGTTCGGCAGGTCCGGAGACGATCCGCGCGAGCGCCGCGGCCTCTCCTCCGGCTGCGGCGGAGAGCGCGGCCGCGAACACCTCCCTGGCGGGAGAGTCCGCGCGTACCGGGGTGACGAGGATGTCGATGACGCCGCCGCAGGTCAGGCCGACGGCGAAGGCGTCGTCGTCGCTGTACCCGAAGCGCTGGAGGACTGTCTCGCCGTCGTCCAGGGCCTGTTGGCACAGCTCGTACACCGCGCCCTCCACGCAACCGCCGGAGACCGAGCCGATCGCTGTGCCGTCGGTCGCGACGGCGAGCGCGGCCCCCGGCTGACGGGGGGCGCTCCCGCCGACAGCCACGACGGTGGCAACGGCGAAGCCGCGCCCCTGCGCTACCCACCGGGTCAACTCGCCGGCGATGTCCAGCATTTGGGTCTCCTGTTCCCGTTCCGGTTGGTGGGCAGGCGTTCCGTTTGCCGTTGTGGGCAGGCGTTCCGCGGGGCGATGGGAGTCCCCCCTGCTCGAGCGAAGCCGAGAGCTTGGGGGAGGGTGGGCACAACCCACGACGGCGGGTTCCCGTTGGATGTGCAGCTGCCCCAAACGTCGGGGTTACCCACAGTAAGAGACGTGACCCGCCGTCGGGGTGCCGCTGTGCCCACCCTCCCCCATTGCCTTAAGGGCATGGGAGGTACCCCCATCGCCCCAGCGGCACGATTGCCCACAGCGGCGGCGTGTCTACGCCATGCCCGTCAGATGCTCCGGCCGCACCGGCGTCCGCTCAAGCGCCAGTCCCGTCGCCGCGCGGATCGCCGCGAGAACCGCCGGCGTCGAAGACAGCGTCGGCGCCTCCCCGACACCCCGCAGCCCGTACGGGGCATGCTCGTCGGCGAGTTCCAGAGAGGTCGATGTCGGCGGCTGAAGCCGCCGGCATCGACCTCTAGAGGACACGGTGCGGTCACAGCACCTTGTCCAGGGTGATCGGCAGGTCGTGGACGCGCTTGCCGGTGGCGTGGTAAACGGCGTTGGCGATCGCGGCGGCCGTGCCGGTGACGCCGATCTCGCCCAGGCCAAGAAGCCCGAGCGGCATGGTCGGGTCGGGCTCGTCCAGGTAGTGGATGTCGATCGGCGGGATGTCGGCATGGACGGGTACGTGGTACTCGGCCAGGCTCGGGTTCATGATCCGTCCGGTGCGCGGATCCACCAGCGTCTCTTCCGAGAGTGCCATGCCGATGCCCATGACGATGCCGCCGCGGAGCTGACTGGTGGCGGTCTTGGCGTTGATCACCCTGCCGACGTCGAACACGCCGAGCCAGCGCGACACCCGTATCTCACCGGTGTCGGGGTCGACCCGCACTTCGCAGAACTGCGCCCCGGACCCCGCCTTCACCCAGCGCCGCTGATCGCGCAGGAACCGCGCCATGAACTTCGCCTGCCCGGCCAGCGCGCCGAGCCGTGTCTCGGACCCGACCGCCGCCTCGACATGGTCGCGTCCCGCCCGCGCGAGGATATCCGCGTACGACCCGCCCTCGCCCAGCGCGCGCACCTTGCGCTTGAGTTTGCCGCAGGCGGCCAGCAGGCTCGCGGAGACGCTCACGGTCTGCGCGGAGGCGCCCGCGCCGGGCGCGGCGGGCAGCGTGGAGTCGCCGTGCTCCACCCGCACCGCGTCGAGCGGCACGCCGAGCGCGTCGGCCGCGATCTGCGCCTGGGCGGTCGCCGCGCCCACGCCCACTTCCTGCAGGGCGCAGCGCACCAGCACGCTGCCGTCCGCCGACAGTCGCACCGTCACGTTGGCGGTGAACCGGTTCGTCCCGTGGTGGGCGGTGGCCACGCCCATGCCGACCAGCCACCGGCCGTCCCGCATCGAGCCCGGCTCGGGCGTGCGGTCCGCCCAGCCGAACCGCTGCGCGCCGTAGGCGTATGTCTCGCGCAGCAGCCGGTGCGAGAAAGCCTTGCCGTCGATCGGGTTGGTCTCCGGCTCGTTGCGCATCCGCAGCGCGATCGGGTCCATGCCCAGCTCGTAGGCGAGCTCGTCCACCGCCGCCTCCAGTGCGAACGAACCCGGCGCCTCGCCGGGGGCGCGCATGAAGGTGTTGGGTAGCCAGTCGAGCTCGACCTGGCTGTGGCGCAGGAGGATGTTCGGCGCGGCGTACAGGTGCCCGGACGGCGCGGTGACCCCCTCGGGCAGTCCGCCGACCCGCCCGGTGCTTGTCACGCCGGTGTGGATGAGCGAGGTCATCTCGCCGTCCGCCGTCGCGCCGAGGGCTATCCGCTGGATGGACGGCGAGCGCCCGCCGACCGTGCGGTAGACGCCCGCGAGGGCGAGCATCATGCGCACCGGCCGTCCGGTCGCGCGGGCCGCGAGCACGGTGAGCAGCGTGCCGGCCCACACCGGGCCCTTGCCGCCGAACGCGCCGCCGACGTGCGGCGCGATCACCCGCACCGACTCCACGGGCAGGCTGAACCTGGCCGCGAGGTGGGTGCGGAGGAAGGTCGTGCCCTGCGTGGCTTCGTGCACGGTCAGCCGGTCGCCGTCCCACGCCGCGGTGGTGGCGTGCGGCTCGATCGCGTTGTGGTTGAGCGGCGGGGTGGTGAACCGCAGGTCCACCGATACGGGGGCGGCCTTGAGCGCCGCCTCGGCGTCGCCCTTCTTCGCGGTTCCAGGCTGGAAGGGATTGCCCTTCAGCAGGACGGCATGCTCCTCCTGGGCGGCGAAGTCGGTGGTGGCCGGGGACTCCTGGTAGGCGACCTCGACCAGTGCCGCCGCCTCGCGCGCCGCCTCCAGGGTCTCGGCGACGACGACCGCGACGGGCTGACCGTTCCAGTGCACCTCGTCGGTATGGAGGTAGTTGACCGGGGCCCCGTTGAGGATCATGCCCATATTTGCCAGCGTCGCCCGCGGCGGCGGCTCCATGGGGGGCGCGTTCTCGTGCGTGAGGACGGTCAGCACGCCCGGTACGGCGGCGGCCCCTGCCACGTCGAATCCGGTGACGCGGCCGCGCGCGATCGTCGCGTGCACCAGCGCGGCGTACGCGAGATCGGGGTACGGATGCTCGGCCGCGAAGCGCGCCCGCCCGCTCGTCTTGGCCCGGCCGTCCAGCCTGTCGATTGGCTTGCCCACCACCGGCTCCGCCGCGGTCTGCGGCTTCGACGGGCTCTCCACCTGGGTCATGAGCCGGCTATGGTTCTCGGCGTCGTGCGGCACCGTCATGCTGCGCCCCCTTCCGTG
>NZ_JBQQCE010000542.1:0-6161 GCF_052245645.1 Streptomyces sp. KR55
CCTTGTCGAACGCCACCACGGAGACCCAGTTGGCGCCCCGGTTGCAGGCACGCAGGGTCGCGGCCAGCGTGTCGGCGTCATGAGCCGACCGGGGCCGCAACTTCACCTGCGCAACAATCTTCACACAAATCACCCTAGGAAGCCCGAACGAAGTAGGTCAACCCGGGGCCGTTCTGGGGGCTTTGAGCCGCACAGCGATGCTGCGGCGCTCCGCGCCGCACGGCCGGGGAAGCCATTCCTCCCCGGCCCGAAGGCCGGGGCATCCTGACTAGATGTGGGTGAACCCCGCCCGGGGCTCGGGCGTCACAGGAACGGTACGGTCTCCGGTCCGCACCCCACAGACTCCACACCTCCGTCCCCGGGGAAGCCCATGAGTAGGAAAACCACTCCCACCAACGCCGCCCGCACGGTGCAACTGCTCGCCGCAGTCGTCCTGTTCACCACCGGAACCGGCGCCCTCGCGGGCTGCGGAAGCGAGCAGTCCGGTGGCTCGGGAAACAAGGTGCGCGCCACCGGGCAGGCACCCGAGGCCGCGGCCCGTGCCCGCCGGGTGGCCGACGCCTGGGACGGGTCGAAGGCTGCCGAGGCGTGGCGCGCCGGTTACCACCCGATGGGCGGGGCGGTCGAGTTGCCCGAGGGCGGCTTCCATGACAAGGCCGACGAACATGCCTACGCGACCCAGAACTTCGTCCTGCGCGGCCGCCTTCCCGCCGCGCCGGAGCGGGACGGGCGGGTGACGTGGGCGAGCGGCGGCTCGCTGACGCGACCCATGTTGGGGGCACGGGACGCCTACGGGAGGTTTGCCCGCAGCAGCAGTGAGGGACCGCACCTGACCGTGACCGGGGCGCGGCTGGGCGAGATGATGCTGGCCACCAGCCGTGGCCCGGCGACCGTCCCGGCTTGGCTGTTCACCCTGGAGGGCTACGACACCCCGCTCAAGAGCGTCGCCGTCGGCCCGTCGAAGCTCCCCAGGCCGCCGATCGGGCCGGCCGCGGAGTCGCCCAGCGACGAACTGGGGGAGCTGCGCAGCCTGGTCGAGGTGGCCGGCGACGGCCGGTCCGTCACCGTGATCGGCAACCACGGCGCCTGCGATGACGGCCCGGTCGTCCATGTGCTGGAGACGGACGGCAGCGTGGTGCTGTCCGGCTCTGTCGCCGGGGGCACGGACGGCCCCTGCA
Source organism: Streptomyces sp. KR55 (assembly GCF_052245645.1). NCBI lineage: Bacteria > Bacillati > Actinomycetota > Actinomycetes > Kitasatosporales > Streptomycetaceae > Streptomyces > Streptomyces sp. KR55. Next base: position 1,179 of record NZ_JBQQCE010000542.1, read on the forward strand.
CCGCACAACTGCTGGGCAGGGAAGTGACGGTGAAACTGGACCGGCCGGTCGGCGACCGGGTCCTGCTGGACGCCGCCACGGGCCGGCCCGTGCCGTACGGGGGTCCGAACGGGCCGTCGCCGAGCTGGAGTTGATGAGCGGTCGGCGTCAGTCCCCCGGCTGTGCGCGGGCGATGAGCACGGCCACGTCGTCGTGGTTGTCGGGGTGGTGCAGTGTGCGGACGAGCAGGTCGCAGACCTCCTCCAGGGGGCGGGTCGGGTCGTCGAGGAGGCCGAGCATGGTGGCGAGGCGTTCGTCCAGGGAGTGCCGGCGGGTCTCGACGAGGCCGTCGGTGTAGAGGACGAGTTCGTCGCCGGGGCCGAAGTCGAAGACGGTGGTGGAGAACTCGACGCCGCCCACGCCGAGCGGCGCCCCGGTCGGCAGGTCGAGCAGCTCCGGGCGTCCGCCGACGCGGATGCGGGCGGGCGGCAGATGGCCGGCGTTGGCGATCCGGCACTGGTGCAGCCGGGGGTCGTGGACGGCGTAGAGGCAGGTGGCGATGGAGTGGTCCAGGCCCTCGGTGATCCGGTCGAGGTGTTCCAGCAGCCGTGCCGGATCGAGGTCCAGCGAGGCCAGCGTGTTGGTGGCGGTCCGCAGCCGGCCCATCGTCGCCGCGGCGGTGATGCCGCTGCCCATCACGTCGCCCACGACGAGGGCGGTCTTGCCGCCGTCCAGTGGAATGACGTCGAACCAGTCGCCGCCGACCTCGGTGGTGGCGCCGGCGGGCTGGTAGCGGGAAGCGACCTCGAGGCCGCCGGTGACGGACGGGTGGCTGGGCAGCAGGCTGCGCTGGAGCATCAGGGCGGTGTCGCGGGCGTTCTGGTACCAGCGGGCGTTGTCGATCTGCACGGCCGCGCGGGAGGCCAGCTCACGGGCGAGCAGGAGGTCGTCCTCGCTGAAGGGCAGCGGATTGCCGGTGCGTTTGAGGTCGAGGGCGCCCAGCACCTCGCCGCGCGCGATGAGCGGGACGGCCAGGTAGGAGTGGACGCCGGCGCGGGCCAGCAGCGCCGCCGCCTCCGGGGAGCGGGCGATGCGGGGCAGGTCCTCGTCCTTGACCTGCGCCACCATGACGGGCCGGCTCGTGCGCACGCACTCCGTGACGAGGCGGTCGGGACCGTAGCGGGCCACCTCCCCGGGCGGGTCGGCCGCACGCAGGGCGTCCGGCGCCTCGTTCGCCTTGACGGCCAGGGCGCGGATCACCGCCGGCTCGGCGGGGCCGAGGTTGCGGCGGCGGCCGCCCACCACCGCGTCGAGCAGGTCCACGGCCGCGATGTCGGCGAGTTCCGGCACGGCGACGTCGGCGAGTTCCCGGGCGGTGCGGTCCAGGTCCAGCGTGGTGCCGATCCGGGCGGACGCGTCGGCGATGAGCGCCAGGCGCCGGCGCGCGGACTCCGCCTCGACGCCCGCCCGGTGCTGCTCGGTGACGTCCACCACCGACAGGGCCACGCCCAGCACCGTGCCGAGTGAGTCCTCCAGCCGGTACAGCGACACCGACCAGGCATGGTCCTCGTCCGGGTCGGCCGGGGTACGGCCGACGGCGGAGTGGTCGACGAGCGGCTGCCCGGTGTCCAGGACCCGGCGCGCCGCCGGCTCCAGGTTTTCGACCTCGAAGTGGGGCAGCACCTCGCGCATCGTCCGGCCGATGTGCTCCTCGGCCGGAATGCCGTTGATCCGTTCCAGCGCCGGGTTGACGATCACGTACCGCAGACGGGTGTCCAGGACGGCCAGCCCGATCGGCGACTGCGAGATCATCCGCGTCGACAGCGCCACGTCCTGCTCCAGGCTGCGCACGGTCGTCTGGTCGGCGGCGAGCCCCAGGGCGTACACGTGCCCCCGGTCGTCGAGCAGCCGCATGTTGCGGAACTCCACCAGCCGGGTGGTGCCGTCCTTGCGCCGGATGGGGAAGGCCCCGGCCCAGCCCTGGCCGGTGGCCATCACGTCGGCGAACAGCTTCTTGACCAGGCCGACGTGCTGCTCGTGCACCATCACCCGGGCCGCGTACCGGCCGAGCGCCTCCTGCGCCGGATAACCGAACAGTTCCTCCGCCTGGGGGCTCCACAGCACGATCCGGCCCTCGGTGTCGAGCACCACCGAGGCCACGCCCAGCACGTCGAGCAGGCCGCTGGGCCCCAACGACCCGCGACCCGGTTCTGTCCCCTCGGCCACGGGAGGCCCGGTTGCACCCATCGCACGCACCGCCTTCGCCCATCCTCCCGGCACGCCGTCCCCCGTGCCGACTTGCTTGTACCGCGCTCAACCATCTCTCTTACGCCACGACGGTCCTTCTCCACCATCCCTCAACACGACCGTTGTCGTCCGGCGAAGCGCCAGGGAGTGGTCGCCGAGCCGACAGATCGCGTTTCTCCATTGGTCTGTACATGACTACCTCATCGGGCCACACTGATGCGCCGAGCGCGCCCCCACCCCCCCGATCGAGGAGCCGACCATGCCCCTGCGCACCCGGCAACGTTGTCATGCCGCCCTGACCGGCCTCGCCGCCTTCGCTCTCGCCACCGCCGCCGTCCTGTCCGCCGCACCGTCGGCCACGGCCGCCGACACCTGGACCGAGGCCGGCTCCGACCGCGCCGATCCGCTGACCGAGAGCCAGGGCCTGACCTCCGTCGAGGTCCCGGCCGGAAGTCCCAACCGCTACACGGGAATCGGCACGATCCCCGCCGGTGTCGGCAGCCGCGGCTGGAACCACGTCGGCGACCCCGACGCCTCCTACGGGGGCTTCTACATCGAGCCGTACCAGCGGGACTCGGGCACCACGAAGATGTTCCGGGTGCAGGCCCCCGGCGGCACCTGGTCGGAGTACGTGCACACGCTCAGCGCCGGGGAGGCGCTGAACAACTCCTGGGTCGCCGTCTCACCGGGCGGACAGTGGATGCTCGCGGGCGAGTGGGGCACCATGAACCGCCTGCTGGTCTTCCCCACCCCGGGCATCAACCCGGGCACCTCCCCGGCGGCGAACCTCCCGCAGGCCTCCACCGTCCACCTCGACCACGCCGTGCGTGACCTACAGGGCTGCGACTTCGTGAGCGCCACCCGCCTGCTGTGCTCCTCGGACGACCCGGCCGGCACGCTCTTCGGCATCACCAAGCCGCTGCTCCAGATCGACCTGTCGGCCGAGCCGAACGGCACGGCCGATGTGACCGGCCATGTCACGGCCCTGCGCCGGCTGCCCTTGCGCAGTGGCTGCTCGGGCACGTTCGAGACGGAGGGCATCGACTACGACCGCCGCACCGGCACTCTGCGCGTGATCGTCCTGTCGCCGGGCTTCTGCGTCCTGACGGACAGCATGACGTACCGCTTCACGAAGAGCTGACCCGTCGGACCGAGCGACGCTCCTCTCGGGGCTGTGCGTCCCGGAATGTGGTGGTTTTCTTGGAGTGCGGCGCGGTGTCGCGGGGGAACTCGCTGCGGTACCGCAGCGCGGCCACGAGAGGAGCGATCACGATGGACAGCGAGCGAGTGCACCCGGAGTCCGTCTCGGTGGAGATCAGTGGATGCAGCAAGGAAGACGCCCGGATCGTGTTCGACGCGCTGTGCGCGTGCTTCGACTCGGACCGGTGCTCCGACGACGTGCCGCAGGAGTGGCACCAGACCCGGCCGACGGTGTGGCTGGGTACGTTCGACGTCTCCGAACCGCACGAGGGCGCCCGCCCGGCCGGCCGGCTCACGTCCTCCGTGGAGGCCGACGTGCAGGGCGGCTACTGGGCCATCGACCGCTTCCGCACCACCCTGAACGACCTGTTCACGGTGCGCGACCTCTGCACGGCCTCCGGCGACCAGGAGCGGGAACTGCACGTACGGCTGGAAAGCAGGTGACCTGGCTCTCCCTTGTTGTGCAACTAGTTGCATAAACCGTGCGCGGTGCTCTACAACTACGGGCACGACACCGCGCACGGAGGGGCCATGAGCCGTTACTCGCACCTGCTGAGCCCGCTCGACCTGGGCTTCACCACCCTGCCCAACCGCGTCCTGATGGGCTCCATGCACGTCGGCCTGGAGGAGGCCGAGCGCGGCTTCGAGCGCATGGCGGAGTTCTACGCCGCCCGGGCGCGCGGGGGAGTGGGCCTGATCGTCACCGGCGGCATCGCACCCAACGAGGACGGGCGGCCGTACGAGGGCGGCGCCAAGCTCACCACCGACGCCGAGGCCGAGCAGCATCGGGGCATCACCGAGGCCGTCCACCGCGAGGGCGGCCGGATCGCGATGCAGATCCTGCACTTCGGGCGGTACGCCTACCACCAGAACCTCGTCGCGCCCAGTCCCATCCAGGCCCCGATCAGCCCCTTCCCGCCCCGTGAGCTCACCGACGACGACGTCGAGCGGACCATCGACGACTACGCCCGCGCCGCCCGCCTCGCCCGGCAGGCCGGCTACGACGGCGTCGAGATCATGGGCTCCGAGGGCTACCTCATCAACGAGTTCATCGCCGCGCAGACCAACCACCGCACCGACCGCTGGGGCGGCTCGTACGAGAACCGCATGCGCTTCCCGGTCGAGATCGTCCGGCGGGTGCGCGAGGCGGTCGGCGAGGACTTCATCGTCATCTACCGGCTGTCCATGCTGGACCTCGTGCCCGGCGGCTCCACCCTCGACGAGGTGATCACCCTCGCGAAGGCCGTCGAGGCCGCCGGAGCGACCCTCATCAACACCGGCATCGGCTGGCACGAGGCACGGATCCCGACCATCGCCACCTCCGTGCCGCGCGGCGCGTACACCTGGGTCACCAAGCGGCTGATGGGCGAGGTGTCGGTCCCGCTCGTGACCACCAACCGCATCAACACCCCCGAGCTCGCCGAGGAGTTGCTCGCCGACGGCTGCGCCGACATGGTGTCGATGGCCCGCCCGATGCTCGCCGACCCCGACTTCGTCGCCAAGGCGGCGGCCGGCTGCCCCGAGGCCATCAACACCTGCATCGGCTGCAACCAGGCC
>NZ_JBQQCE010000543.1:0-6154 GCF_052245645.1 Streptomyces sp. KR55
CCTGCTGGGCCGCCGGCCTGTCGCAGCACCGACGGCTGCCGCTGATCCTCGTCGTCGGCGGCATCACCGGCACCAAGGAGCAGTGGGCGCCGGTCCTGGCCGAGGCCGACCGGCTGGGCGCCGCCGTCGTGGTGACGGAGCTGCCCGGCGTCGGCGAGAACGCCCTCCCCTACGGAACGGACAGCACCCGCATGCTGATGTACCTCGTCGATCTGCTCGGCCGCGCCGCCGACACCACCCGCACCTGCGTCGTGGGCCTCAGCTTCGGCGGGCACCTGGCGCTGCGGCACGCCCTGGCGGACGACCGCGTCCGGGGCCTGGCCACCGTCGGGGCACCGGTCCGGGACTTCTTCATGCGCGCCGCGCAGGGCACCCCGCTGCCGCATCTGGTGAACCTGACCCTGTCCCACGTGACCCGCACCCCGCCGGCCCGGCTTCCGGCCGCGCTCGCCGACTGGGGCCTGGCCGAGGACGAACTCGCCCGGCTGCGCATCCCGGTCGCCTGCGCGGTGAGTCGCGACGACGAGATCGCGCCGTACTCCGACGCCGAGTTGCTCCAGCGGAGCGTGCCGCATCTGCGGCTGGTCGAGAACGACGTGCTGGGCGGCGCGCCCGAGCGGGCGGCCGAGACCCGGCTGTGGCTGCTGGCGCAGGCGCTGCGGATGGCCGGTACGGCAGGTGGCGTGCGGCGGGCCGCGTCCGCCCGGGCCCGGGTCCTCAGGGCACGTCACCGCCTCGCCCGTACGCCGTCGGGAGCCCCCGCATGACCACCAGTGCTCCGGCGTCCTGCCTCAGCCGGGAACCACGGGCGGACGCCCGGCTGCGGCTGTTCTGCTTCCATCACGCGGGCGGCGGGGCCTCCTTCTTCGCCTCCTGGCCCGACCGCGTGCCGCCCGAAGTGGACGTTCTGCCGGTGCAGTTACCCGGCCGCGAGGCCCGCCTCCGCGAGCGCCGCTTCCAGGACGCCGGCGAGGTGGTCGAGGCCCTCGACCGCGACCTCGGGTCCCTGCTCGACGAGGGGCCCTGGGCGGCGTACGGGCACAGCATGGGCGCACTGCTGGCCTTCGCGCTGACGGCGGCCCGGCTGCGGGCGGGCGCCCGTGGCCCCGAGGCGCTCTTCCTCGGGGCGTACGCGGCGCCGCACCGCACGCCCACGCTGCCGGCGCCCGACCGGTACGACGACGGTGAACTGGCCCGCCTGCTGGTGGACTTCGGCGGGCTCGCCCCGCAGTTCCTGGACCGGGAGGACTGGCTGCGGGCACTGCTGCCCGTCGTACGGGACGATCTGCGGATCTGCGCCAGCCATCGGCGGGCGCGGCTGCCGGACCCGGACGACGAACGGGCCCGGCTGCCGCTGGACGTGGAGGCCTTCGCCGGCACCGACGACCCGCTGGTCGACGCGGAGGCGGTACGGGCCTGGGCGCGGTACGCGCGCGGCTTCCGCCTCACCACCGTCCCCGGCGGCCACTTCTTCCCCCGCGAGGCGCCCGTGCCGTTCTTCGACCGGCTCAACCGCTCCCTGGATCGGCTCCTTGCCGCGCAGGGCCCACCACGCGCGGAACCCGGCTGATCCGCCGCTCGATGTCGTCGGCGTTCTTCGCGTACAGCGCACGCTGCTCCGCTACGCCCGGCATGACCCACAGCGGGCGTGCGGAGCCGTCGGCGAAGGCGAGACCCTCCGTGTCGGGGCGCAGCCCGGTGAGGGTGAGCGCGAAGGACTCCAGGTAGTCGATGCCGCCGTTCGCGGCGAGCCGGAACGGCCGGTCGTGGCCCGGGTAGATCAGGTCGGACACGGCCAGCACCCGGTCGATGCTGCGGGCGGCGGCGTCGGAGTCCCAGAAGACCAGCGGGTTGCGCCGGGTGCGGGCGACGTACGCGAAGTGCAGGGCGTCGCCGGTGATGGTGGCCCGGCCCGCCTCGGTCTCCACGACGACGCCGATGCTGCCCGGTGAGTGCCCGGGCAGGGCGATCACGGACACGCCGGGGATGAGCTCCTCGCCGTCCGCCACCTCGCGGACGGGCAGTTGCTCCAGCAGCAGCCCGGTCCAGGCGGGCGTGGCCCAGTCGTTGGCGTGCGGCGTGTGGGCGTAGCGGCGCTCGTCGGGGTGGAGGACGAGGGTGGCGTGCGGGAACAGGTCGATGTTCTGCACATGATCCCAGTGGGCGTGGGTGAGGACGACGGTGTCGATGTCGTCGGCGGTCAGACCGTGGGCGGCGAGCGCATCCCACAGGAAGGGACGGCGGCCGACGTGGGCGGCGTCGACGAGGAGGGTGCGGGGCCGTCCGGTGGCGTCCGGGCCGCGGACCAGGAACACCCCGCAGAAGGCGGGATAGCCCTGGTCGGTGTCGATGGCGAAGCCGGGCAGGAGGATGTCGATCGTCGGCATGGAACTCCCTTGGAGGCGGGGGCTGTTCACGGACGGTGGTCGGGTGTGCCGGGTACGGCCGTGCGGATCGCGTCGAGGCTCGCCGGGTTGACGAGCGTGGACAGATCGCCGGGCTCCTCGCCGGTGACCAGGGCGCGGACCAGGCGCCGCATCACCTTGCCGTTGCGGGTCCTGGGCAGCTCGGGCACGGCGACGACCCGGCCGGGCCGGAACGCGGGTCCCAGCGCGGCGGCGACCCGCTCGCGGATCCGCTCGGCGTCCGCCGCGTCGAGGGTCCGGCCGGCCGCGGGAACCGTGAAGCACCACAGGGCCTCGCCCGAGACGGGGTGCGGTATCCCCACGGCGGCGGCCTCGGCGACGGCCGGGTCGCCGAGCACGGCGTCCTCCACTTCGGCGGGTCCGAGGCGCTTGCCGGCCACCTTCATGACGTCGTCGAGGCGGCCGTGCACAAACCACTCGTCCGCCGACCGCGACACCAGATCGCCGTGGGACCAGCGCCCCGGCCTGCGCCCGAAGTAGGCATCGGCGAACCGCTCCCGCGCCTGCCACAGCCCCCGGGTCATCCCCGGCCACGAACGCCGTACGACCAGCTCTCCGAGCCGCCCCTCGTCCACCTCGGCACCGGCCTCGTCCTCGATGGCCGCGTCGATGCCGAGACACGGTCCCGCGAAACCACACGGCGACTGGGGCACGGTGGGCGCGGAGGCGAGCAGGGAGCCGCCGACCTCGGTGCCGCCGCAGATGTTGATCACCGGGCAGCGTTTGCCGCCGAACTCGGCGGAGTACCAGCGCCACGCCTCCTCGGTCCACGGCTCCCCCGTCGAGCCGAGGACCCGCACGGAGGGGGGCGCGGCCGGATGCCGTGAGCCACGTGCCATCAGCATCCGGGACAGACTGGGCGAGCTGCCGAAGACGGTGACCTCGTGCTCGTCGAGCAGCCGCCACAGGCGGGTCACGTCCGGGTGGTCGATCGCGCCCTCGTACGCCAGGACGCAGGCACCGGCGAGGGTGGCGCCGATCGCGACGAGCGGGAACATGATCCAGCCCGGGTCGGTCACCCAGAACACCACGTCGCCCGGCCGGAGGTCGAGGTTGTAGCGGGTCTCGCTGCCGACCTGTGCGGGGAAGCCGCCGTGGGTGTGGACCGCGCCCTTGGGGCGGCCGGTGGTGCCCGAGGTGTGCAACAGGAGGAAGGGGGCGGTCGCGGAGAGGGATTCGGTTCCGACGGGTTCGGCGGCGGCCAGCCGCTCCCAGCCACCCGATCCGTCGGCCACGACGACGAGTTGACGTACGCTCGGCGCCCCGGCCATGGCCGTGCGCGCCACCGCCTCCAGGTCGTACCGGCGTCCGCGCCGGAGGGTGGAGCGTGCGGTCACCAACACCCGGGCGCCGGCGTCGACGAGCCGGAGCGCGATCGCCTCGGCACCGAAGCCGGAGAAGAGCGGCACGAGGATCGCGCCGATCCGCGCGCAGGCGAAGAGCAGGACGAAGGCATGGGGACCGGGGGGCAGACAACAGGCCACCCGGTCCCCTCTCCCCACCCCGAGCTCACGCAGCCCGCCGGCCACCCGGGCGCTGTACGCGGCGACCTCCTCGTACGAGAGGATCCCGAGCGTCCCGTCCTCGCGTTCCCAGCGCAGGGCGGGCGCCTGCCCGCGGCCCTGCCGGAGGTGGCGTTCCAGGCAGGAGTCGACGAGGTTGGTGCGCCCGCCCGGGAACCACCGGGTGAACGCGATGCCGCCCGAGTCGTCGTACATACGCTGCGGGCGCACATGCCAGACGATGCCGATGTCCGGCAGGGCCCGCTCCCAGAACCACTCGGGGTCGGCCGCGGACCGGGCCTGGAGTGCGCGGTAGCCGCCGTCGACGCCGTGCCGGCGGCAGAAGGCGGCGATGTTGCCGTGCTCGGTGAACTCCGGTGTCGGGTACCAGGCGTACGCGTTCATCGCGCCCCGTTCTCGATCAGCGCGGCGATGGCCTGCCCGCCGCCGATGCACAGGGCGATCACGCCGAACCGGCCGCCGGTGCGGCGCAGTTCGTGGGCCGCCTTGAGCAGCAGCACCGTGCCGGTGGCGCCGATGGGATGGCCGAGGGCGATGGCCCCGCCGTTGGGGTTGACCCGGTCCGGGTCGAGTTCGAGGGTGTCCATCACGGCCAGTACCTGGGCCGCGAACGCCTCGTTGAGCTCGATCACGTCGATGTCGTCGAGGGTGAGGTCGTGGCGCTTGAGCAGGGCGCGGATCGCGTCGGCGGGGGCGACACCCATGATCTCCGGCTCCAGCGCGGTGACGACCGCGTCGAGCAGCCGGCACAGCGGGGCGGCGCCGCGCTCCAGGTCACCGGCGCGCATCAGCAGCACGGCGGCGGCGCCGTCGTTGATGCCCGCGGAGTTGCCGGCGGTGATCGTGCCGTCCTGCGCGAAGACGGTGGACAGGGCGGCGAGTTTCTCCACCGTCGTGCCGGGCCGGGGGTGTTCGTCGCGCTCGACGATGCCGTCCGGGGTGGCGACGGGCACGATCTGCGCGTCGAACCGCCCCGCCGCCACGGCCGCGGCCGCCCGGCGCTGGCTCTCGGCGGCCCAGCGGTCCTGGCGTTCACGGGAGATGCCGTACCGGCCCGCGACCACCTCGCCGGTCATGCCCATCGGGTAGTGGCCGAAGGGGTCGGTGACCAGGGAGACGGTGCCGTCGATGGCCGGTTCTCCGGGCAGTTCGTCGCGGGCGCGTTCGCTGTAGTCGAGCCGCGGCTGACGGGTCATCGACTCGTTGCCGCCCGCCACTATCACGTCGGCGACACCGAGGGCGAGGCTCTGCGCGGCCGACCAGACCGCCTGGAGTCCGGATCCGCACAGCCGGTTGACGTTGTGGGCGGTGACCCGCACGGGCAGACCCGCGCTCAGCGTGGCACGCCGGGCGTTGAACGCCTCGGGGCCGACCTGGCCCACACAGCCGAGGACGACCTCGTCGACGGCGCCGAGCTGCAGCCCGGCACGGACGACGGCCTCGCGGATGACAAGGGCGCCGAGCCGGTGGGCGGGGGCCGAGCTCAGCGCGCCCTGGTACCGGCCGATCGGGGTGCGGGCCCCGTTGACGACGGCGATGTCTAAAGGCATCGGGGACATCGGTTTCACTCCTCGGGACTCGTGCGGGTGAGCGTCGGGCGCAGGGGCCGGGCGTCCCGGTCGGGGCGGATCAGCAGCGCGGCGAGCAGGGCGCCGCCGATCAGCAGGCAGGCGGCCAGGTCGAAGGTCCGGCCGTAGCCGACGGTCTCGTTCGGCGCGGCGTCGATGATCCGGCCGGTGACGTAGGGGGCGAGCAGGCTGGAGAGGGCAGCGAGGGCGTACGACAGTCCGAGGGCGGCGCTGCGTCGGGCGGGCGGGCAGATGTCGGCGATCGCCGCGTTGGTGAGCGGGGTCTGGCCGTTGCCCGCGGAGAACGCCAGCACGAGCAGCGGCAGCAGGAGGGCGGCGGGACCGGCCCGGGTCGCGAGCAGCAGACAGAGCCCGGCCAGCAGCGGCAGCAGCGCGCCGAGCAGTCCCTGCGCGACCCGGGCGGTCACCCCCCTCCGCAGCAGCCGGTGCGCGACGGCGCCGGCGGTGAGGACCAGGACGGCCATCGACAGGGCAGGCAGCCCGACGATCGCACCCACCTCCGCGTCACTGAACCCGGCCTGCTCCTCCAGATAGAGCGGCAGCCAGGCGAAGCCCAGGGCGAGCGTCCACATGACGGCGAAGGTGGAGAGGGTGGCGCCGAGCCAGGTGCCGGTGG
>NZ_JBQQCE010000544.1:0-6152 GCF_052245645.1 Streptomyces sp. KR55
GGTGCCACGCTGTCCCTGGCCGCGCCGGGGGAGACGGCGCAGGTCAAGGTCACCGCGTCGGCCGGCGCGGAGGGCGGTACGGCTGCTTCCGAGACGTACACGATCAAGTCCGGCACCACCCAGGACGTCGACCTGCCGGTGCCGAGCGGCCTGAAGGGCACGTACGCGCTGACGGTCGAGCCCGTCTCGGGCGGCCCGGTGTACGCATCCCGGACGCTCGCGGAGACGCAGGGCGGTGTGCCGGCGTTCACGGTGCAGACCCTCCCGGACGACCGGGGGACGGTGGAGGTGCCGGAGGCGGAGCAGGATCTGTCGGTGCTGCAGAAGTAGCGCGACGACAGCGTTCAGTCCTCGCCGTACCGCGGGTCCACGGTCTCCGGCGTCAGCCCGAGTAGCTCGGCGACCTGCTCGACGACGATCTCGTGCACGAGTGCAGCCCGCTCGTCCCGCCCCTTGGTGCGGATCTCGACGGGCCGCCGGTAGACGACCACGCGCGCGGGATGCCCCTCACGCGCGGGAATCGTGCCGCCGAGCGGAACCGCCTCGTCGTTCCAGGCCTGCCCGGGCCCGTCCAGCCTCGGTACTTCGAGGACGAGGAAATCGATGTCGGCGAGCTGCGGCCACCGCCGCTCCAGGCGCTCCACGGAGTCCTGCACCAGGTCCGCGAACGCCTCGGCGCGGCTAGCCGCGAGGGGCACCTGCGGCGGGGCGATCGGCCCGCGCATGCCCCGGCCGTGGCGATCACGACGGCGCGGCCCGGGGCCGGTGGCACGGGGTGGTACTCGGTTGTCCATCACTGGTGAAGGGTAGTCCTCGCGGGCAGTGCGCGCCCGGCCCCCACACGGCGTCCGGGACCCCCGTGGTCCCCGGGACGGCATGTCGACAGATGACCATTCCAGCCAAGGTTGGGCTCGATTCCGTATCCCTCCGAGACCGGCGATCACGAGGCAATTGATGGCGTTTGTGTGGAGTGTTGACCGTTTCCGGGATCGTTCGACATCCCGGAAAGCGGTGTCCGCGCAGGTCAGCCCGGTGGGTCGGAAGGGGTGTGTGGGGCGTTTCACAACACGACACGGTGGAGTGACCTGGTGGAGAGTCGTCGCGGCCCGCTCAAGAGTGCGGTACCGTCCAACGTCGTGAGCCCTGTACGTCGCTGTTCGCGAACCGCTTGCGGCCGTCCCGCCGTAGCGACGCTGACGTACGTCTACGCCGACTCGACCGCCGTCCTCGGCCCGCTCGCCACCTACGCCGAACCCCACTGTTACGACCTGTGTGCCGAGCACTCCGAGCGCCTCACGGCTCCTCGGGGCTGGGAGGTCGTCCGGCTCCTCGACGGTTCGGCTCCCGCCCGGCCCAGCGGCGACGACCTGGAAGCGCTCGCCAACGCGGTGCGCGAGGCGGCTCGCCCCCAGGAGCGCGCGGCCCAGTCCGGTGGCGGAGGACGCGCGGCGGATCCGATGGAGGTCGCGCGCCGCGGCCACCTGCGGGTTCTGCGCTCACCCGACAACTGACCGACCGGTTCGGTCGCCCCTCCCGTTGTGCATGAGTGATGCACGCCCATTGACGCGGTGTTGTCGCGGACACGACCATTTCGTCACCCGTGAGAAATCGCTTTCCGCATGGCGGAATCCGGGGAGGCGCTCGTGTACATGCAGGAACTGGAACCCGTCGCCGGCTCGCTCGGCCTGTCCGCCCTGGTGGCGGCCCTGCCCCTCGTGATCGTCCTGGTCCTGCTCGGCGGCGTCCGCATGAAGGCGCACCTGGCCGGTCTCACGGGCCTGCTGGCGGCCGCCCTCGTCGCCTGGCTCGCGTACGGCATGCCGCTGGACCAAACCGTCTCCAGCGCCGCCCAGGGAGCCGTCTTCGGCCTCTTCCCCATCCTGTGGATCGTCGTCAACGCCCTGTGGGTGTACCGGATGACCGTCCGCACACGGCACTTCGACATCCTGCGCCGGTCCTTCGGGCGGCTCTCCGACGACCCGCGCATCCAGGCGCTCGTCGTCGCCTTCTGCTTCGGCGCCCTGCTGGAGGCCCTGGCCGGATTCGGGGCACCCGTCGCCATCTGCTCGGTCATGCTCGTCGCCCTCGGCTTCGAGCCGGTGCGTGCCGCGGTCGTCGCGCTGGTCGCCAACACGGCGCCCGTGGCGTTCGGCGCCATGGGCACGCCGGTGGTGACGCTCGCTCAGGTCACGGGGCTGCCGCTGGAGGACGTGGCGTCCGTGGTGGGGCGTCAGACCCCGCTGCTGGCCCTCGTGGTGCCGCTCGTGCTGGTCGGGCTCGTGGACGGGCGGCGCGGCCTGCGGGAGACCTGGGTGCCGGCCGTGGTGTGCGGAATCGCCTTCGCCGTCGCCCAGTTCGCCGCCTCGAACTATATCTCCGCGCAACTGGCCGACATCGGCGCCGCCTTGGCGGGCGCGGCCGCGCTGGTGGCCGTACCCCAGGCCCGCCGGCCCGCCGCAGAACCCGTACGCGCGTCCGTGCTGACCGGTGCACGCAGCGAGGAACTGGACGAGGACGACGCGCGCGCGGACGTCGTACGGGCCTATGCGCCGTACGCCCTCATCGTGGCCGTCTTCTCCGTCGCCCAGATCCCGGCGGTCAAGGACTGGCTGGCCAAGGCGACCCAGACATACGACTGGCCCTTCCTGAACGTCGTCGACGCCGACGGGAACGCGGTCGGCGGCAATGTCTTCACCTGGCCGATCGTCTCCACCGGCGGCACGCTCGTACTGCTCGCAGGCGTGGCCACGGCGGCCGTGATCGGGGTGCACGCGCGCGTGGCGGTCAAGGAGTGGCTCGCGACGGTGCACGAGTTGAGGTTCGCGATCCTGACCGTGACGTCCGTGCTGGCCCTCGCCTACGTCATGAACCTCTCCGGACAGGCGGCCACGATCGGCCACTTCGTGGCGGCGGCCGGTGCCGGGCTCGCCTTCCTGTCACCGGTCCTCGGGTGGTTCGGCGTCGCCGTCTCCGGGTCGGACACCTCGGCCAACGCGCTCTTCGGCGCCCTCCAGGTGACCGCCGCCCGCGAGTCGGGGCTGTCGCCGGAACTGCTCGCCGCCGCCAACAGCTCGGGCGGCGTGCTGGGCAAGATGATCTCGCCGCAGAACCTCACCATCGCCTGCGCCGCCGTCGGGCTCGCCGGCCGCGAGGGGGACCTGCTGCGCAAGGTGCTGCCCTGGAGCGTGGCGCTGCTGCTCGTGATGTGCCTGATCGTGGTCGGCCAGAGTTCGCCGGTGCTGGACTGGATGCTGCCCTGACCTGAGGTTACGGCTGGGCTTCCGCTCACGGCCCGCACGGAGCTCTGTCAGAGGCTGCGGGTACTTTGTGGGGCACCGATAGGACTTTTCAGGAGGGGTGGCCGTGGAGGCTGATCTGTCACAGGTCGTGAAGGCGTACGACGTACGGGGGGTCGTCCCGGACCAGTGGGACGAGTCGTCGGCCGAGCTCTTCGGCGCGGCCTTCGTCCGGGTGACCGGCGCGGACGCGATCGTGACCGGGCACGACATGCGCCCCTCGTCCCCCGGCCTGTCGGCCGCCTTCGCGCGCGGGGCGGCGGCGCAGGGCGTGGACGTGACCGAGATCGGCCTCTGCTCGACCGACCAGCTGTACTACGCCTCGGGCGCGCTGAACCTGCCCGGCGCGATGTTCACCGCCTCGCACAACCCGGCCCAGTACAACGGCATCAAGATGTGCCGCGCGGGCGCCGCTCCCGTCGGCCAGGACACCGGCCTGGCGGAGATCCGCGAACTGGTCGAGCGATGGATCGAGTCGGGTGCCCCGGAGCCTGCCGCCGCGCCGGGAACGATCACCCGGCGCGACACGTTGGAGGACTACGCGGCCCACCTGCGCTCCCTCGTCGACCTGACGTCCATCCGCCCGCCCGTCTCCCACCACCACCCTTCCAAGGAAGGCGCTTCGCGCCCCTCTCATCTGAAGGTCGTCGTGGACGCGGGCAACGGCATGGGCGGCCACACGGTGCCCACGGTCTTCGCCGGCCTGCCCCTGGACCTCGTGCCGATGTACTTCGAACTCGACGGCACATTCCCGAACCACGAGGCCAACCCCCTCGACCCGGCCAACCTCGTCGACCTGCAGAAGCGGGTCCGCGAGGAGGGCGCCGACCTCGGCATCGCCTTCGACGGCGACGCCGACCGCTGCTTCGTCGTCGACGAGAACGGCGACCCGGTCTCCCCGTCGGCCATCACCGCCCTGGTCGCCTCCCGCGAGCTGGCCAGAAACGGCGGCAAGGGCACGATCATCCACAACCTGATCACGTCCTGGTCGGTCCCGGAGGTCGTCCAGGAGAACGGCGGCACGCCGGTACGCACGCGCGTGGGCCACTCCTTCATCAAGGCCGAGATGGCCAGGACCGGAGCGATCTTCGGCGGCGAGCACTCCGCCCACTACTACTTCCGCGACTTCTGGAACGCCGACACGGGCATGCTGGCCGCGCTCCACGTCCTGGCGGCCCTCGGCGGCCAGGACGGCCCGCTGTCGGCCCTGGTCGCCCAGTACGACCGCTACGTCGGCTCCGGCGAGATCAACTCCACGGTCGACGACCAGGCGGCCCGCCTCGCCGCGATCAGGGCGGCGTACGAGGGGATCGAGGGCATCACCCTCGACGAACTCGACGGCCTCACGGCCACCGCCGCCGACTGGTGGTTCAACGTCCGCCCCTCCAACACGGAACCGCTGCTGCGCCTGAACGCGGAGGCACGGGACGAGGCAACGATGACCAAGGTGCGAGACGAGGCCCTGGCGATCATCAGGGGCTGAGGCTGCTCGGGGGGTGCTCCTTGGGGTGCCGCCACCTCGTCAGTCCGCGGGCATTCGTGCCTCCCCCAGTGCCTTAAGGGCCTGGGGGGACCCCAGGGCGATGGGGGTCCCCCGCTCGAGCGAAGCCGAGAGTGGGGGAGGGTGGGCGCGGGCGGCACCCCGCCAGCGCCGGGCTGCGCACCCCACCCCCCCAGCAGCAACGCCGCGCAGGCCTCACCCCCGCGCAGCGGAGCAACCCCCGCACAGCACCCCCCACGGCGGTACCCTGACCAGGCACATCCGCACAACAAGACGTGCACGCACCCGCCCGAACAAGACCCACCCAATCCGCCCCCGAAGGGACGCCCCCATGCCGCTCGAAGCCGGCCTCCTGGAGATCCTCGCCTGCCCGGCCTGCCACGCCCCCCTCAAGGAGCAGGACGCGGAGCTGATCTGCACCGGCCAGGACTGCGGCCTGGCCTACCCCGTCCGCGACGGCATCCCCGTCCTCCTCGTGGACGAGGCCCGCCGCCCCGCGTGAACGAGGCCCGCTGCCCGCGCAAAACCAGGCCCGCCGCCCACGTAGACGAGGCCCCGGCCCGTACAGGCGAGGGCCCGCCCGCGTAACCGACGACCCGGCGTTCGGAGGCTCCCACCCATGCTCGACGAATCGCTGCTCGACTCCCCGGAGGGCCTCGCCGAGGCCGACCACCGAGGCCTGCTCCGCGGCGCCGCGGAAGCCGGCGCCCGCGTCCGCACCGCAGCCCGGCACGCCGCCGAGGCCGGTGTCCAGGACCTCAAGCCCGACGGCCGCCCCCGCGCCGTCCTCATCGCCGGCCCCGGCGCCGCCGCCACCCACGCCGCCGACCTCCTCGGCACGCTCGCCGGCCCCGGCAGCCCCGTGACCCGGCTGGCCCCCACCGGCGTGGCGCCGGCCGCCGGCGCCCTGCGCTGGGAGCTGCCCGGCTGGGTCGGCTCGGTCGACCTGCTCCTGATCGCCACCCCCGACGGCACCGAGCCGGGCCTGTCCCTGCTCGCCGAGCAGGCATACCGTCGCGGCTGCACGGTCGCCGCCGTGGCGCCCGCCCGCACCCCGCTCGCCGAAGCCGCCGAGGGCGCCCACGGCCTGTTCGTACCGCTGGCGACCGCCCCGTACGAGCACGACGAACCCCTCGCCGCGTCCGCCCCCGGCGTCCTGTGGGCCCTGCTCACCCCGCTCCTCGCGCTCCTGGACCGCATAGGTCTGCTCGCCGCCCCCGCCGACGCGCTGGAGAAGGTCGCCGACCGGCTCGACCACATCGCCGAGCGCTGCGGGCCCGCCATCGCGGCGTACAGCAATCCCGCCAAGACCCTCGCCGCCGAACTCGCCGACGCCCTCCCGGTGATCTGGACCG
>NZ_JBQQCE010000545.1:0-6139 GCF_052245645.1 Streptomyces sp. KR55
CTGTCCGGAGCTGCGCCGCAGTCCGTTGTACATGGTCACACCGGCGCAGGCGAAGGGCCCGGCATCCGTGGGCGCCAGCGCGTCGGGGATCCGGGCGAGGGCATCCACCGGTGCGATCACCGCCTCGGCGAAACCGCCGTCGTATGCCCATCCGGGGATCTTCAGATTCACGCACACGATGAAGTCGCCCTGCCGGCAGGGCGTGCAATGGCCGCAGCTGCCGCCGAACCAACCCACCGCCACCCGCTCACCAGCGCGCCAGCCGCGGCTTTCCGCGCCCTCACCGAGCTCTTCGATGCGCCCGGCGATCTCATGCCCGGGAACCAGAGGAAACCGAACGCCCGGAAACGCGGCGTCGACCATGCCGGCGTCGCTGTGACAGATCCCGCAGGCGTCCACAGCCAGCCGTACCTGGCCCGGACCCGGCTGCGGTACCTCACGCTCAACGATCTCGAATGGCCCGCCAGGGGCCGCGACCTGCGCGACTCGATAGGTACTCATATGGATCTCTCCCCGGATCGGTGGCTACAGCCCCGCTGTTCCAGCAGACCAGTTCCGCCCCCATCGCGCGCGCCGAAGGGGAAAGAGCGACAGGCGGTGGCGGCTCGAAGCCGGGGCGGCCCCACGACCAGCGTGCGCGATGCGCGGCTCCCGGACAGGAGTCGCGCATCGTGGTGACACCTCTGCGAGTGTCAGCGGTGACCTCGACTGCTTCGGTCAGTGGCCTCCACCGTTGCCGCCGTGGCCATTGCCGCCGTGGCCATTGCCGCCGTGGCCATTGCCGTTGTGACCATTGCCGTTGTGACCATTGCCGTTGTGGCCATTGCCGTTGTGGCCATTGCCGTTGTGGCCGTTGTCGCCGTGGCCATTGTCGTCATCGTCATGATCGCCATGGCCGTTGTCGTCATCGTCGTGGCCGTTGTCGCCGTGGCCGTTGTCGTCATCGTCGTCGTCCCACCAACGATGATCGTCGTCGTAGTAGTCGTTGTAGCTGTGGTCATTGTTGGTCGGGACGGCCGCCGAGGCCGCGCCCGATGCGCCGATCGCGGCGCCACCAGCCATCAGAATGGTGCTGGCGGACATCGCGATGAGACGCCTCGTGCGAGTTGATCGCATGGCTATACCTTTCCTTCCATCGTCTCGCGCGACTCTCACGCACGAGATGGATGGCCGCGGCCGCAGTAAACGGAGCGTGCGGCGCGGTCATAGGCGTCGCCGCATGACTATGAGAAGCACCTCTCGGCCGCCGACGCCGCTTGTCAGCCGCGCAGGGTTGCGCGGGCGGCGCTACGGTCGCGGTCCTCGCTGTGCAGGTACCTCGCCGGCCGGGGGCATGCCCCGGGTTGCGGCTCTCACTTGTAGACACTAGCCGCGCACCCGCGATGCGGCATCTCGAGACGAGCAAATCTGTTGATACCGCCAGAATTGGCAGCACAGCGGCCGGACGCCGGCTCCGAGCTGCGACCACCGACGGGCCGCCGGCGCCGTCTTCCGCCCCCTGGAGCATGCGCTGCTGACCACCAGGTTTCCCCCTGCCGTGGGGAACGCCATCGTGCCATCCGTTGTCTGACGGTGAATCGGCGAGGCGGACAGGGGCGGTATCTCGCGAACACTTCCGACAGCCCCCGCCGGGCCCGCGCTGCGTTTCCCTCCTCCGCAGGCCTGCGATACACGCACTGCACGGTCCGCGCCGGAGACGATCAGTTCCTGTACGAGACGGTCGAGTTGGGCGTCCCCGGGACGAGGCAGGTGCTGCGCCGCTCCGAACAGGGGCCGGGAGAGGCGGCGTTCGGTGGTCGGGAGGACTTCGGGATCGCTGTGCAGGGCACTCCGCTCTCCCCCTACCTCCCAAGTGCATGCCGCCGTGGCGGAGTTCCGTCGCATGACCACGGGTGAGCGGCCGGGGCCAGGAAGTTGCCGGACGGCGCGTCCAGCCGACGCCCGCCAGTTCAGCACCCGCCGCGGCGCCCGGCGTGAAGGTGATCATGAATGCACGGCTGCCGAGCAGGAACACCACCAGGTTGCCGCCGCTCACCGAGGGTGAACGCAGCAGCCGCGGCGGTACGAGGCTCGACGGTGCGCAGGGTCGGTGCGACCCGGGCATGCCGCGGTCTGCCTCGCCCCGGCAAGAGCGCAGACTGTAGTCATGGGCTTGCGGCGGCGCCTTGCGGATCTGTGGCAGCCATGGCAACCGGGCCACGCGCTGGTGTCGATTCCCCTCGCGCTGATCCTCGTGATCACGGTCGGGGACGTCATGGCCCCACGCGACATCCATCTCGGGCCCCTTCTGGTCGTGGCACCCGCCATCACCCCGTCGTTCACCGGCTCCCGACTCACCGCGCTCATCGGCGCACTGGCTGTGATCGCCCAGACCGTCATCGCCGTGCTGCGTGGCGGGTTCACCCCCAATCACCAGGTGCAGATCGCCGTCCTGACGGTCATCTCGCTCCTGCTGGTGATTTTCTGTCGGCAGCGCGAGCGGCGCGCGCGTCAGCTGGCCCGGGTGCGGTCGGTATCCGAAGCCGCACAGCGAGTGGTTCTACGGCCGCTGCCGCACAGAATGGGCCCGCTGCGGATGGCCTCGCTGTACCTGGCCGCCGAGGACGAGGCGCAGATCGGCGGCGACCTCTACGCGGCGACGCGCACCGCGGACGGCACCCGGCTGATCATCGGTGACGTCCGGGGCAAAGGCCTGCCCTCCATCAGCGAGGCCTCACTTCTGATGGGCGCCTTCCGGGAGGCCGCCCACCGATGCAGCGATCTGGTCGACCTCCCAGGCGCCCTGGAAGGCAGCATCCGCCGGCATCTGTCCGAGCACCCCCCTCACTCCGAGGCCGTCGACGAGTTGCAGGAGCGCTTCGTCACCGCGCTGATACTCGACATCCCCGACGAGGGCTCCCTGGCCCAGATGATCAACTGCGGGCACCCTCCGCCCCTGCTGCTGCGCGGGGACCAGGTGACCACCCTGTACGCCTGCCACCCCGAGCCCCCGCTGGGCATGTGCGAGCTACCCAGGACCGGCTTCGCACCCGACCCGTTCACCTTGGAGGACGACGACACACTGCTGCTCTACACCGACGGCGTGATCGAGGCCAGAGACGCCGACGGGTCCTTCTATCCGCTGGCCGAACGCGTCGCCCGGTGGACCGGCAGCGGTCCCGAAGCCCTGCTGCACCACATCCACGAGGATCTCGTCGCCCATGTCGGCGGACTCCCGGGCGACGACGCGGCCATGGTGGTGATCCAACGCGCGCCCAGACTCAGGCCGGTCCACCACCTCAGGCACAGGATCCACACCAACGGCTTCCACCACGACACAGATCACGGCACAGACGAAGTACCGGCTCCCGGGACCACCCCGCCCCCTCCTGCGCGCTGGGAGTGACCCATGGCCGCTGCCGCGACAGGTTCGCTGCCGGTTTTCATGCGCCCGCCCCGGGACTGGTCCTGGGGCGGGCGCATGAAAACCGGCTGTGGCGTCGGTCGAGCGGTCAGCGGGCCGTGCCGAAGTCCTGCGTCCAGTAGTTGCCGGGCTGGGCGAGGCCGACTCCGATCTCCTTGAAACCGCAGTTCAGGATGTTGCGCTTGTGGCCGGGGCTGGACATCCAGCCCGCCATGACCTGCTCGGGGCTGGAGTAGCCGTAGGCGACGTTCTCGCCGTAGGTCCTCCAGCTGTAGCCGGCGCGCGTGATCCGTTCGCCCGGCTCGGAACCGTCGGAGCCCGTGTGCGACATGTTCTTATGGCTCGCCATGTCCGCGCTGTGGTCCTGGGCGGCCTTCGTGAGCTTCGCGTTCACGGTCACCGGCGAGCAACCGGCCTTGCTGCGCTCGCTGTTGACCAGGGCCACGACGCGAGCCACGGCGCCGGACGCCGGGGCCGCCGCGTCGGTGGTGCTCGGGGACGCGGAGGTGGACGTCTTCGGCTCCGAGGCTCCCGTCGAGGTCGGCGCGGTGGGTGCCTGCGAAGCCGGCGCCGAGGGCTGTGAGGTCCACTCGCGGCCCTGCCACCGCTCCTCCGAGGACGCGTTCTTCCAGTTCTCCCACTGACCGTAGGACTCGGCGCCCTCGGCGCCCTCATCGTTCAGACAGGCCATGGCGGCGGACGGTATGGCCAGCGCGCTCAGTGCGACGGCAGCGATGGCTATGTGCCGGTGGCGCGTCTTCCTGCGGTGCTTCCTCATGTGGACCTCGCTCGGTCGTCGCGGGGGTGCCTCCGGTGGGGTCAGCTCTGCTCGGACGCTGTGCCTGACCTGCGGTGACGCCTTCTGGGGCCGCCATTGTTAAAACCCGAGTGAAGGAGGGGCAACGAGCGCCGCTACTACCCGACGTCGTAGTCGCCGAAGGCCCTTGAAACGAGCGCAGGGGTGTGCTGAACCGGCTCACCGGAGCACGGCAAGGCCTGGCGCTCCGTCAGGAAGCCGTACAAGAGGGGTCGGCAGCGTGGAGGAAGCGAGTCGTATTCATGCCATCGAGTCATGTGCGCTGTATGTCTGCTTCCAGGTGGCAAGTCCCTCTATATCGCCCGGCTGCCATGTACTACCGAACCACGTTGACGCGCGAAGTCCGCGTGACAGATGTCACTGCGAGCCGCTGCAACCATTTCCGAGAACGCCGAACGGGCCCCTCGGTGGAGGGGCCCGTTCGGCGTTGTGGTGAGCGGATCGGTCTGTCGGTCACCCGGCAGGATCGAGCACGACCGGCAGCTCCGCGAGGCCGCGGAAGGCCGGGAAGGGAACCTCCATCCACTTCGCCTCGCCCGCGGGGTCGGCAAGAGTCATCATCGGGAACCGGCCGAACAGGCCGGTGAGAGCCAGCTGCATCTCCAGCCGGGCCAGCGGGGCCCCCAGGCAGTAGTGGCTGCCGTGCCCGAACCCCAGATGGGCGTTCTGCGCGTTCCCCGGCCGCATCACATCGAGCTCGTCCGGGGCGTCGAACTTCTGCGGGTCGCGGTTGGCCGCACTGAGCGCGACCTGGACCAGGGCGCCCTTCGGGATCCGCATCCCGCCGTACTCCACGTCCTCGGTCGCGTAGCGGAACGTCGAGGTCTCCACGGAGCCGTCGTAGCGCACCAGTTCCTCGACCGCCGGGCCGACCAGTTCCGGGTTCTCCTGCACGGCGCGGAGCTGTGCGGGATGGGACAGCAGGTGGTGGACGGCATTGCCGATGAGGTACGCGGTCGTCTTGTGGCCCGCGAACATCAGCAGGAACGCCGTGGAGACCAGCTCGTTCTGGGTGAGCCCGCCGTCGTTGTCCCGGACTGCGGTGAGTGCGCTCAGCAGATCGTCACCCGGGTGGCTGCGCTTGGCCGCGATGAGGTCCGTGAAGTACGCGTGCAGGTCCTCCTCGGCCTTCTGCTGGGCCCGCTTGGACTCCTCGCTGAACCCGGTCTGCGCCACGGTGGTGGACAGGTGCTGCATCCGCGACCGCTCCTGCGCCGGCACGCCGAGCAGTTCGCAGATCACGATGATCGGCAGCGGGAACGCGAAGGCGGGCAGCAGGTCGAAGGGCTCCCGGGCCGGGCACTCGTCGAGCAGGCTCTCGACGATGTCCTGGATCTGCGGCCGCAGCGCCTCCACGCGCCGTGGGGTGAACGCAGAGTTGACCAGCTTGCGCAGCCGGGTGTGCTTGGGCGGGTCGGAGTTGAGCATGTTGTCGTCCAGCGCCACGGACGAGTCACCGAAGATGCTCCGGTAGGCGTCCATGGCCCCGTACATGTCCTTGCTCAACCGCGGGTCCGACAGGGCGGCCCGCGCGTCCTCGTACCGTGTGATCAGGTACGTCTCGTTGCCGTGCGGCGGTTTCATGGGGCAGACCGGCGCCGCTTCCCGGAGCAGGGCGTACACCGCGTGCGGGTTGCGCCGGTACTCCGGGGTGCACCGCTCGGCCGCGGTGACGGCGTCTTGCGTGGTGATCACGGACGACTCCTCAGGTCGAAGACGGCCTCGGCGTTGCCGCCGAGGATGCGCTGCTGGGACGCCTTGTCGACCGGCAGCTTCTCGATCATGCGGATGAAGTCCTCCAGCGGCGCCGCCATCGGCGGTGAGTCGGTGCCGAACAGCATCCGTTCGGGCCCCAGCACCTCCGCGTTGAGGCTCAGGTGCGCCGGGCTGAACGGGCTGGTGTCGACGTACATGCGCTT
>NZ_JBQQCE010000546.1:0-6072 GCF_052245645.1 Streptomyces sp. KR55
CAAAGTTCCGTCGTCTTGTCGTCTGCGTCCTCGGAATCCGGAGCGTCCGGATCGAACGACGGCACGCCTTCCTGCGTCTCGGCCTCGATCGCCTCCGCCTCCGGGAGGAAGGGCGCGAGCTCCGGGAGCTCGTCCAGGCCGCGCAGGCCCATCCGCTCCAGGAAGTAGTTCGTCGTCGTGTACAGGATCGCACCTGTTTCGGGTTCCGTGCCCGCCTCCTCTATCAGACCCCGCTGGAGGAGGGTGCGCATCACGCCGTCGCAGTTGACTCCGCGTACGGCTGACACACGGCTACGGCTGACCGGCTGGCGGTAGGCGACCACCGCCAGCGTCTCCAGCGCGGCCTGAGTGAGCCGGGCCTGCTGGCCGTCCAGGACGAAGCCCTCGACGGCCGCCGCGTACTCGGGCCGACTGTAGAAGCGCCAGCCACCCGCGATGAGCCGCAGCTCGAAGCCGCGCCCCTGCACGGTGTACTCGTCGGCCAGCTCGCGCAGCGCGTCGCCGATCTGCCGCCGGGGTCGCTGGAGGATCTTCGCGAGATGCTCCTCGGTCGCGGGCTCGTCCACGACCATGAGGACGGCCTCCAGGGCAG
The DNA here is from genome assembly GCF_052245645.1 of Streptomyces sp. KR55. NCBI lineage: Bacteria > Bacillati > Actinomycetota > Actinomycetes > Kitasatosporales > Streptomycetaceae > Streptomyces > Streptomyces sp. KR55. Next base: position 593 of record NZ_JBQQCE010000546.1, read on the forward strand.
GCTTCAGTTCGAGGTCGGCGACGCTCCGCAGCCCCGCCGGAAGCCCGGTGGTGTCCTCGCTCACGCCTTCTCCTCCCGGTCCTTCGGCTGCTCGGGCGGCCGGTCGAACTCGTCGGTCACCATGGGCTCCGTGTCCCCCTCCCCGCCGGTCCAGCGCACCAGCAGCTCACCGAGCGCGGTCTCCTGCTCCAGCGCCACGGCCTTCTCCCGGTACAGCTCCAGCAGCGCCAGGAAGCGCGCCACCACGGTCAGTGTGTCGTCCGCGTCCTCGACCAGCGCGCGGAAGCTGGCCTCGCCCAGCTCCTTCAGCCGTGCGACCACGATCCCGGCCTGCTCCTGCACGCTCACCAGCGGCGCGTGGATGTGGTCGACGTACACCTGCGGCTTGGGCTTCGGCTGCATCGCCTTGACCGCAAGCTTCGCGAACCCCTCCGCGCCGATGCTGATGACGACCTCGGGCAGCAGCTCCGCGTGGTGGGGTTCGAGTCCGACGGTACGGGGGTAGCGCCGGGCCTCCTCGTCGAGGCGGTTGCTGAAGATGTCGGCGATCTGTTTGTACGCGCGGTACTGGAGCAGCCGCGCGAACAGCAGGTCCCGGGCTTCGAGGAGGGCCAGGTCGGCCTCGTCCTCCACCTCGGCGGCCGGCAGCAGCCGGGCCGCCTTGAGGTCGAGCAGGGTGGCCGCGACGACGAGGAACTCGGTCGTCTCGTCCAGGTCCCAGTCCGGCCCCATCGCCCTGATGTGGGCCATGAACTCGTCGGTCACCTTGGACAGGGCGACCTCGGTGACGTCGAGCTTGTGCTTGGAGATCAGCTGGAGCAGCAGGTCGAAGGGGCCCTCGAAGTTGGAGAGCCGCACCTTGAAGACCCCGGAATCGCCCTCTCCGGACTCCGTCGGAGCAGTGGGTTCAGGCTCAGGTCCCGGTGCGCCGACCTCGGGTTCCGGCTCCGCAGGAGCGACCGGCTCGGGTGGCGCCTCCACAGGGACCGGAGCCTCGACAGGCGCCGCCGGAGCGCCCGGCCCCCTCCCCAGGGCACGCCGACGACCGGCTGCACCGCCGGAGGCCGAGGCGTCGTTCGAGGTCATGGCCCCCGCAGGCTACCGTTACCGCCCACGGAGCCGTCGTACGAGGATGCTGGCGTCCCCCCTGGTCTCCAGATCCGCGAGCACGACGGCGACCGCCTCCCGCACGATCCGTCCCCGGTCGACGGCCAGCCCGTGCTCTCCCCGGAGCACGAGTCGCGCGTGCTCCAGATCCATGAGCTCCTCGGCGGACACGTACACCGTGATCTTCTCGTCGTGCCGCTCACGCCCGCTGGGCCGCCGTGCGGCCGCCCGTCCACGCTTGCGGGGCGTCGCCGCGGCAGATCCTTCCTGCGCCGTCTGACGCCGGGAGGAGCGCTCCGAGGCCGCGGCCCGGCTGCGGGACTCCCCCGCGTCGGCCGGCTCCGCGTCGGCCGCGACATGCTCGGCCCCGTCGCCGTCACCGCCCTGCGCGGGCACCGACTGCGGCGTGTCCTCCACCGCGGCGGCCGCGTCGCCCTCTCCCGCGGGCGGCGGCACCCTGGCCTCGCCGTTGGCCTGGCGCCGGGGAGTGGATGCCTGGAGCGCCATTCCCCCTGTCGTACGGAACAGTTCGTCGGCCCCCGGCAGACTCACTCGGCGTGACACCGGGCGAGCACCTCCCTGGCGAGCTGGCGGTAGGCGGCGGCACCGACGGAGTTGGAGGCGTACGTGGTGATCGGCTCACCGGCGACCGTGGTCTCCGGGAAGCGGACCGTGCGCCCGATGACCGTGTGGTAGACGTGGTCGTCGAACGCCTCGACGACCCGCGCGAGCACCTCGCGGCTGTGCACGGTGCGCGAGTCGTACATCGTGGCGAGGATCCCGTCGAGCTCCAGCTCCGGGTTGAGCCGCTCCTGGACCTTCTCGATGGTCTCGGTGAGCAGCGCGACACCACGCAGCGCGAAGAACTCGCACTCGAGGGGCACGATCACCTTGTGAGCGGCCGTCAGGGCGTTCACGGTGAGCAGGCCGAGCGAGGGCTGACAGTCGATCACGATGAAGTCGTAGTCGGGCAGCAGCGGCTTCAGGGCGCGCTGCAGCGTCGACTCGCGGGCCACCTCGGAGACCAGCTGCACCTCGGCCGCCGACAGGTCGATGTTGCTGGGCAGCAGGTCCATGTTGGGGACCGCCGTCTTCAGCAGCACCTCGTCGGCCGCCATCCCCCGCTCCATGAGCAGGTTGTAGACGGTGAGGTCGAGTTCCATCGGGTTCACGCCGAGGCCGACCGACAGCGCGCCCTGCGGGTCGAAGTCGACGAGCAGCACCCGGCGCCCGTACTCCGCGAGCGCGGCACCCAGGTTGATGGTCGACGTCGTCTTGCCCACGCCGCCCTTCTGGTTGCACATCGCGATGATCTTCGCGGGACCGTGGTCGGTCAGCGGGCCCGGGATCGGGAAGTACGGCAGCGGGCGACCGGTCGGGCCGATGCGCTCACGGCGCTGGCGGGCAGCGTCGGGCGCGAGCGTGGCCGCGTACTCGGGGTCGGGCTCGTACTCGGCGTCGGGGTCGTAGAAGTGCCCGTCGGGCAGTTCGTCGTAGTCGGCGAAGTGGTTGTGGGGCGCGCCACTTCCGTCGCCGGCCATGGCGTTCACGTGATGGCCATCCATGCTCTGGTGTGCTGGGCGAGTCACTCCTGAGGTCTGGTGACTCTGGTGGGCTGCGAAGGTGCGCACCGCGACGGAGCCGACAGCCTCGAACCCCGCGGGAGCCTGGCCCCGCGCAGGGCTTCCTGGTTGACCACCCCCGGGAGAAAATGTCGACTCATTCACAAGTCGTCTTACCTCCTTGGTGACCAGGAAACTTCTAGACAGGTCAGCGTGGCACCATGCCGACGGTTGGCGACTCTATGGCGTGTCGGCGGTTCGCAGCAACACAATCCGCCGGACCCGGCCGGATGTGTCGGCAATGAAACATCCCTCTGTCAAGGGCGTACGGCCGTCGCACGGTAGGTTTCACCGGTGTGCGAATCGGTTCAAGGGTTACGTTCGAGGCGAGTTGACCGAGAGTCGCAAAGTGACCATACACACACCCGGCCGGACCTTGTCGGGCAAGGTCCGGCCGGGTGTACGAGGTTGACGAGCCGTGACGGTGGTCCCCCCTCCGGTCATGGGGTCCCCCGCGCGAGCGAAGCCGAGCGTGGGGGAGAAGCCGAGACCGGGGTGTATCGCCTTCACGAGAAAGCGACTTGGCTCCGAGCCGTATCGCTGACTCTGCCGTGTCGCCGGCTCAGCCGAGCAGGGACTCCAGCTCCACGTGCTCGAGGCCGTGCGCCTCGGCTACCTCGCGGTAAGCGACCTTGCCGTCATGGGTGTTGAGGCCCTTGGCGAGCGCGGGGTCGCGGCGCAGCGCCTCGACCCAGCCGCGGTTGGCCAGCTCGACGATGTACGGCAGCGTGGCGTTGGTCAGCGCGTAGGTGGACGTGTTGGGCACGGCACCGGGCATGTTGGCGACGCAGTAGAAGACCGACTCGTGGACCTTGAAGGTCGGCTCGGCGTGCGTGGTGGGGCGGGAGTCCTCGAAGCAGCCGCCCTGGTCGATCGCGATGTCGACAAGGACACTTCCCGCCTTCATCCGGGAGACCAGCTCGTTGGTGACCAGCTTCGGGGCCTTGGCACCCGGGATGAGGACGGCGCCGATCACGAGGTCGGCCTCGAGGCAGGCCTTCTCGAGCTCGAAGGCGTTGGAGACGACGGTCTGGATCTTCGTGCCGAAGACCTTGTCCGCCTCCTTGAGCTTGTTGATGTCCCGGTCGAGCAGGGTCACATGGAAGCCCATGCCGATGGCGATCTGCGCGGCGTTCCAGCCGGAGACGCCACCGCCGATGACGACGGCCTTGCCCGCCGGCACACCCGGGACGCCGCCGGGCAGCACACCGCGGCCGCCGCCCGCGCGCATCAGGTGGTAGGCGCCGACCTGCGGGGCGAGCCGGCCCGCGACCTCGGACATCGGGGCGAGCAGCGGCAGCGCGCGGCTCGGCAGCTCGACGGTCTCGTAGGCGATCGCCGTCGTGCCGGACTCCAGCAGGGCGTCGGTGCACTCCTTGGAGGCGGCCAGGTGCAGGTAGGTGAAGAGCGTCTGGTCCTTGCGGAGGCGGTGGTACTCCTCGGCGATGGGCTCCTTGACCTTCAGCAGCAGGTCGGCGGTGGCCCACACCTCGTCGGCGGTGTCGAGGATCTGCGCGCCGGCGGCCAGGTACTCGGCGTCCGGGATCGAGGAGCCGACGCCGGCACCACGCTCGATGACGACCTGGTGGCCGTTGCGCACCAGCTCGTGCACGCCGGCGGGGGTGATGGCCACCCGGAACTCGTTGTTCTTGACCTCGCGGGGGATGCCGACCTTCACGTCGATCACGGTCCTTGACTCAGAGGGTGTAGTACGCGACATACCCGGATGTTCAGGGCACACCGGGAGACACCGCAGGAGAACGTGCGGCAGAGCCAGTCTAATGAAGGCGTTCCCGCTGTCTAGCCTTTCATTGCATCAATCTTCAGCGGATGTACTACGGATTTCGCAGGCGTTAGCGTCCTGTTCCATGGCTGGATCCTGCGTATCGCCCTCCTGCATCTCTTCCCCCAGCATGCGCTCCGCCGCCTTGCGGTGCAGCAGAGCGGCCGTGGAGTCACCGAGGTGGTCCAGGGTGTCGGCGAGCCGCAGGTGCAGCGCGGCCTGCAGTCGTACGTCCTCCGCGCGGCGCGCCCACTCGACGGCCTCCTGACAGGTGCGCAGCGACTCCTCGGGCCGCCCCGCGTACTCCTGGACCCGCGCCAGTTCGCTCAACGCCCGCGCGTGGGCGGCCACATCGCCCAGCTTGCGGTACCCGGCCATCGCGGCGCGCCAGTGCCGCTGCGCCTCGCCGTAGCGGCCCGCGTAGGTGTGTGCGGTGGCGATACGGCCGTACAGCCGGGCGGCCTCCGCGCGCTCGTCGCGGGCCAGGCGCTCGGCGAGGGCCCGGCCGAACCAGTCGGCGGCCCGATCGTGGTCGCCGAGCTCCTGGTGCGCGCCGCCTACGGATTCCATCGCGCGTCCGGTCGCATACGGGTCGTTCGCCCGGCGTCCGGCGTCCAGGGCGGCCCGGTAGCGGGTCAGCGCGTCGGCCGTGCGGCCGGTCTGGGCGTCCAGGTCGCCGAGGTTCAGCAGCGCGGCGGCCTGCTCGCGGGGCAGGTCCTGGCGCTCGGCCACATCGAGGACGAGGCCGTGGATGCCGTACAGGTCGGGCGCCGCCGCCTGCATGCCGAAGTGGGCCACCATCGCCCGCACCAGCTGGGACATCAGACGCCGGGCCAGCGTGTCCAGCTCCCCGTCGGCGACCGCCAGCCGGGCGGCGGCGAGCAGGGCCGGCTTGCGGATGCGCAGCCAGTCGGCGGCCGCGCGAGGGCTGGGGAAGCGCAGGGAGCGCGGCATGCCGAGCAGCTTCT
>NZ_JBQQCE010000547.1:0-6072 GCF_052245645.1 Streptomyces sp. KR55
CCAGGTTATGACCTCAGTTTCCGGCGAGGGCAACCAGCTCGAAGGCGGTCTTCCTGTCCAGCGACTCCCGGATGATGTCGGCGTGGCCGGCGTGCCGGGCGGTCTCGCGGATCAGGTGGAGCACCAGCCAGCGCATCGAGACGGCCTCCGCCGGGAACCAGGGCTCGTCGGGCAGCGGGAAGGTGTCGTCGAGGCTGGGCACCGAGCGGACGAACGCCTCCGTGTCGGCGGCGACCTGGTCCCAGTACGCGAGCTGCGACTCGACGGTCTCGCCGTCGACCAGCACGAAGCACTCGTGCCAGTTCGACTCGTCCCGCTTGACCGCGGGCGGCTCCCCCTTGGCCCGGGCGACCCAGCCCTGCTCGACCTCGGCGACATGCTTGAGCAGCCCGGCAAGGGACAGCTCGCTGACGCTGGGCCGGGACGCGGCCTGCTCCTCGGTCAGTCCGAGCAGCGCCCGGCGGATGCCGCCGCGCTGCTCCGCCAGGAAGGAGAGCAGCGCTCCGCGCTCGTCGCCCCGCTCCTCGGGTCGCACGTGAGTGACCATGTCCGGCCGCCTTTCATCGGGTCCGTCTGCCTGACACCGATGAAGTTACGGGGCCTTGCGGTCAGGTTCTGTCCGCAAGGGCCGGGCACAGTCGGACACGCCTCAGAACGGAAAACCGCTCCGCCCCCGCTGCACCGAGATCCACTTCAGCGTCGTGAACGCATCCAGCGTCGTCTCGCCGTTCAGGCGGCCCACGCCGGAGTTCTTCTCGCCGCCGAAGGGGACGAGCGGCTCGTCGTGGACGGTGCCGTCGTTGACGTGAAACATGCCGGTGTCGATGCGCTGGGCGAAGCGGATGCCGCGTTCGACGTCACCGGTGTGGACGGCGCCGCTGAGGCCGTACGGGGTGTCGTTGACGAGGCGTACAGCCTCCTCCTCGCCGTCGAAGGGGATGAGGAAGGCGACCGGGCCGAAGACCTCCTGGCGCAGCAGGCCGGAGTCGGCGGGGATGTCCGTCAGGACCGACGGCTCGACCAGGTTGCCGGTCGTCGTGCCCCGCACCAGGGCCGTGGCGCCCTCGGCGAGCGCCTGCTCGACCGTGCCCGAGATCGACTCCGCCTGGGAGGCGTTGATGACCGGGCCGATGACCGTCTGCGGGTCGCGCGGGTCGCCCGCCTTGAGAGACTTCACCTTGGCGACGAACTTCGCCGTGAACGTGTCGGCGATCGAGCGGTCCACCAGCACGCGGTTGGCGGCCATGCAGACCTGCCCCTGATGGACGTACCGGCTGAAGACGGCGGCGTCGACCGCGTAGTCGATGTCGGCGTCGTCGAGAACCACCAGCGCGCTGTTGCCGCCCAGTTCGAGGACCGCCCGCTTGAAGTGCTGCGCGCAGACGGTGGCGACGTGGCGACCGACCTTGTCGGAGCCGGTGAAGGAGATGACCTTGGGGACCGGATGCGCGAGGAAGGCGTCGCCGATCTCCGCGATGTCCGTGATGACGACGTTGAGCAGACCGGCCGGGAGTCCCGCGTCCTCGAAGAGCTTCGCGATGGCGGAGCCGCCGGCGACGGGCGTGTCCTGGTGGGGCTTGAGGACGACGGCGTTGCCCAGGGCGAGGGCCGGGGCGACCGACTTCAGCGACAGCAGGAACGGGAAGTTGAACGGGCTGATGACACCGACGACGCCGACCGGGAGGCGGTAGAGGCGGTTCTCCTTGCCGGGGTCCGGGGAGGGGATGAGGCGGTCCTCGGGGCGCATCGTGAGGCTCGCTGCCTCGCGCAGGAACTCCTTGGCGAGGTGGAGTTCGAAGCCCGCCTTCACATGAGTACCGCCCAGCTCGGCGATGATCACCTCGGTGAGCTCCTGCTCACGCTCCTCGATCAGGCGCAGCGCCTTCTCCAGGACCGCACGCCGGGCGAACGGGCCGGCCTCGGCCCACTCCTTCTGGGCCCGGGCGGCCGCACGGTAGGCCTGATCTATCTCGTCGACCGTGGCTATGGTGATCGCCGCGAGCTTCTCACCGTCGTACGGGTTGAAGTCGATGATCTCCCAGGAGCCGGTGCCCGGACGCCACTCGCCGTCGATGTACTGCTGAGCCAGGTCGGTGAAGTAGGACGACATGTGATCCCTCAATCCCCTGCCGCAGGACCAGTCGGAGGCGGCCCGGACGGCACGGCCGTCATGGACACCCGATCGACTTGTGATCTGATCTCACGTCATCGTACTGATGTCTTACGACAGTTGGAGCAGACCTCGGAGAAGATCCCGGCTCTCGGCCGGACCCGGGCTGTCCCGCTGCAGCTCCTTGAGGGCCTTCTCGTACTGGGCGACGTCCTCGGCCTTGTCGAGGTACAGCGCGCTGGTGAGCTGCTCCAGATACACGACGTCCGACAGGTCGGACTCCGGGAAACCGAGGATGGTGAAGGCGCCGGACTCGCCGGAGTGGCCGCCGAAGCTGAACGGCATGATCTGCAGCCGTACGTTGGGCCGCTCGGAGAACTCGATGAGGTGCTGGAGCTGCCCGCGCATCACCTCGCGGTCGCCGTAGGGGCGGCGCAGGGCGGCCTCGTCCAGGACGATGTGGAAGTCGGGGGCGTTCTCGGAGACGAGGTGCTTCTGCCGCTCCAGGCGCAGCGCCACCCGCTTCTCGACGTCGGACTCGCTCGCGCCCTTCATGCCGCGCCGGACGACCGCGCGTGCGTACGCCTCGGTCTGCAGCAGTCCGTGCACGAACTGCACCTCGTAGGCGCGGATCAGGGAGGCCGCGCCCTCCAGGCCGACGTACGTCGGGAACCAGCTCGGCAGGACGTCCGAGTAACTGTGCCACCAGCCCGCGACGTTGGCCTCGCGGGCGAGCGAGACCAGCGAGGTGCGCTCCGTCTCGTCATTGATCCCGTACAGCGTCAGCAGGTCCTCGACGTCCCTCGTCTTGAAGCTCACCCGGCCCAACTCCATCCGGCTGATCTTCGACTCGGAGGCGCGGATGTGGTACCCCGCCGCCTCGCGCGTGATGCCGCGCGCCTCACGCAGTCGCCTGAGTTGCGAGCCGAGCAGCATCCGCCGCACCACCGATCCGGGCTCTCCCGCGCTCACGTTCGCCAGCCTCCCCAACCGTCTTCAGGGCCCGCAGTCTGCCACTAAAACACTCCGAGCAGTACTCGTCCGATTACAGAGACGGAAAGAGGCCGAAGATTCCGCGACTGCCGGGGGAAGGAGAGGGCAAGCAGAGGGCAAGCGGACGGCTCGAAGTTGGCGGAAAAAATGACCAACAAGCGGTACGGGAGGGGCCAATTCGGTCGCGTGCACGTGCATCTGCCCTTGCATCTGCTGTAAGCATCCGAAACCATGGTCCCGCGCCACCGCTGCATCGCTGACCGCGAATTCCCGGGAGTGCCTCGCATGGGGACGAATGGATCGACCATGCTCGAGCCGTTACGGCAGGGCCTTCCGCCGCTGGATCCCGCGGCCGTGTCCAACGCCGCCTCCTGCGCCCTGCCCGGCCGCTACGAAGCGGTCCGCGAGGCACGGCGTTTCACGCGCGGAACACTCGACCAGTGGGACATCGGGGAACGCTTCGACGATGTCTGTCTGGTGGTCTCCGAACTCGTCACCAACGCCCTGCGGCATGCGCTGCCAACAGCGGGCCCGCGGGTACCGGAGGAGCCGGCCGTACGGCTGCACCTGATGCGGTGGACCGAGCGGCTGGTGTGCGCGGTGCGCGATCCCAGCAACGACAGTCCGGTCGCGCGCGAGGCCGACGACTTCTCGGCGGAGTCGGGGCGCGGACTGTTCCTCGTCGACTCCTTCTGCGACAGCTGGGGCTGGCATCCGCTCGCGGGCACGCTCAGCGGCAAGGTCGTCTGGGCGCTGTTCCGGCTTCAGCCCGACGGGTGACGAACCGCGGCACTTCTCCGTGCCGCGGTTCTACGCGCGTTACGGAGCGTCTGCGCACCGATACGCGCGAGTTGCCCCGGTGGTGGGGCGGGTCAGCCCGCTATCAGGTGGTCGAACTCGCCGTCCTTGATACCGAGGAGCATCGCCTCGATCTCCGCGCGCGTGTAGACGAGGGCAGGGCCGTCCGGGAAGTTCGAGTTGCGCACGGCCACCCGTCCGCCCGGCAGCCGCGCGAACTCCACGCAGGAACCCTGCGAGTTGCTGTGCCGGCTCTTCTGCCAGGCCACGCCGTGCAGCTTCGTGGCGGCCATGCCGTTGTACACACCGGACGCCGCGGCGCCGTGGTGCACGTCAGCGTCGTACACGTCACCGTCGTACACGTCGTGATCCACAGGTCGCTCCCCGGTGGTGCACTGGCTGGTGTGGCCATGGATGCAGTGGTCAACTGTGCCGGATCATAACCCTGTTCACGTGCAGATGCATGGGCAGATGCACGTGCACGGGGGGTGTTCCTGCGGTTACAGCTTTGACGACCGCTTTACCGAACCCGTTCCAGCGCCTGCCCCAGGGATCGCAGGACATGCGACCGCCATTCCCCGTCCATGGTCTTCCGCGCCATCAACTGCGCCGGATCGTCCGGATCGAATCCTTCGTGCACCGGAAGAGACGCGTTCCGCGGCCTTCGTGTTCCAACCTTCCTGTTCCAAGACGGCCGGCAGAAGAGAGATAGGCGATTCCCTACGCGTCGAGTGCAGGGAATCGCCTACCTGTACGGGTGTGCTCAGCGGCTGGAGTACGGCAGCAGCGCCATCTCCCGCGCGTTCTTGATCGCACGGGCCAGCAGCCGCTGCTGCTGGGCGGTAACGCGCGTGACGCGGCGGCTGCGGATCTTGCCGCGGTCGGAGATGAACTTCCGCAGCAGGTCGGTGTCCTTGTAGTCGATGTACGTGATCTTGGCCTGGTCCAGCGGGTTGGGACGGTTCTTGGCCGGCTTGCGCTCGGGCTTGCGGGGCATCGGAGTCAGACCTCCAGGAGGGTGTCGAAGGCGGGCGGCAGCCGCTTCCAGGCGTCGCGCCCGGCGGCGTACTCGGCGTCGGTCAGCAGGCAGGACTCCAGCAACTGCTCGAGTCCCTCGCGGTCGAGGCCGGGGGACGTGAAGACCAGGTGCTGGCAGCAGTCGCCGTGCTCGGGGTGCCAGTCCAGCGCTGCGGCGGCACGGCGCACCGGCGGCACCATCTCCCAGGCCGCGTCGGGCAGGGAGGCCAGCCACGGGCCCGCGCTCTCCACACACAGGGCACCGCCGGCCGCGTCCCAGTGCAGCAGCGTGTCCGGCCTGTCGGCGAGCCAGAACCGGCCCCGGCTGCGGGCGGCGGCGCAGGTCAGGTCCTCCAGCGCCTGATAGAGCCGCTCCGGGTGGAAGGGGCGGCGCCGGTGCCATACGAGCGTGGAGACGCCGTGCGCGTCGGCCTCGGCGGGCAGCAGGGCGCACGCCGGGTGCTGGGCCGCGGCGGCCGCCTCGACATCGAAACCGGCGAGGGCGGCGTGCGCCAGCGGGGAACGCGCGCCCGTCAGGTCGCCGTGGCCGATCGGGACCTGACGGGCCGTCGGGTGGAGTTGGGCGAGCAGCTCGCGGTCCTCGTCGTCGGCCTCCGGGGAGTCCAGGACGGCGAGGACGGGGGCGTACTCCAGCTGGCGCGCGAAGGTGTCGGCGACGGTGCGCTGGTCGGTGGCCGCGGCGGCAAGGCCGCGCTCGGCGAGGTCGTCGCCGTTGCCGAGGTACGGCAGCAGCAGCGCCGGGTCGACGGCGGTGATCACACCGGCGACCGTGAGCCCGCCGGACGTGACCACCTCGGCCATGGCCTTCGGCTCGACGGAGTCCCACAGCTCGACGACCGCGAGCGGCGTGCCGCCGGCGTCCGCGAGCCGCCGCAGCTCGGGCACCAGGTCCTCGCGCAGCGCGCAGCACGCGCAGTCGTTGACGAGCGGTGCCTCGCCGGCGTCCCGGATGCCGGTGGCGTCGCGGACAGTCCGTACGACCGTGCCGGCCGCGGCCGTCGCCAGGTTGTGATGGAGTACGACGCTGCCGGGCACGTCGGCGAGCAGCTGCTCGACGGCCGCCTTGCGGGCGTCGGCGTGCAGCCCGCCGACGATCACGACGGAGAGCTCGGGCATGGGCTAGCCCTGCTTCC
>NZ_JBQQCE010000548.1:0-6070 GCF_052245645.1 Streptomyces sp. KR55
TTGCTGCACGGGCGCCGCTGGACCTCGAAGGCACACACCCGGCTGGAGCTGTTCCGCTGGCTGGCGTACTACAACCGGCGCCGCCGCCATTCCGCACTCGGCTACCTCACACCGGTCGAGTTCGAACAGCAACTGATCACGTCACGTACGCTGTCACTCGTCGCATGAAACCCGGTGTCCACTCCCGGGGATCAACCTCAACTACGTGGTGGACCACCTGGGCGACAGGGACGCGGTCTTGGTCATCGATGACACGCAGGCCCAGAAGAAGGGGGCCAAGTCGGTCGGGGTGGCCTTCCAGCACTGTGGACTGACCGGCGATGTCCGCAACTGCCAGACCATGGTGATGCTCACCTACGCCACCGGCGCCGGGCACGCGTTCATCGACCGCCGCCTGTATCTGCCCGAGGAATGGACCACCGACCGGCCCCGGTGCCGCGAGGCCGGAATTCCCGACGAGGCCGGCTTCGCCACCAAGCCCGAACTGGCCATCGCCATGCTGGAGGCGGCCCGCACCGCCCAGACGCCGTTCACCTGGGTGCTCGCCGACTCCGGCTATGGACGCGATCCGCAGCTTCGGCGGTGGTGCCACCAGCACGACGTGCCCTACGCGCTGGGCGTCCCCGTCGACCTGCCCCTCGACGGCCCGCCGGGCACACCGCGACAGCCTGCCGTCCAGCGCGCCGATGACCTGCTGCACTACGCAAAGGTCCGCAACCAGTGGGAACGCCGCTCCTGCGGCGACGGCGCGAAGGGCACCCGCGGCCACGACTGGACGGCCTTCGCCGTCCAACTCAGGGACGAAGCCCCGGCCGACGGCCTGGAGCACTGGCTGGTCCTGCGGCGCTCCCTCCACCCCAACCGGCGCGGCAAAGACGGACAACTCCACCGCGAAATCGCCTACTTCCTTGTCCACGCCCCCGCCGGCACCCCGCTGACAGAGATCATTTCCCGGGCGGGCGGCCGATGGCAGATCGAGGAGGACAACGAGATCAACAAACAGCTCGTCGGCCTCGACTCCTACCAGGTACGCAAGTGGACCCCGTGGCACCGGCACGTCACCGCCTGCATGCTCGCCACCGCGTTCCTCGCTGTCCAGCGGGCCACCTTCCCCGAGCCCGAGACCGAGCCAGAAGAAGGGCCTGGCCCGGGAAAAGACCAGAACACGAACGAGAGCGAGGCCGCCGGCTGATCCCCGGACCGTTACTGCGGCCCTCGGTCCACTCCATCCGCCACTGCCTGGCCGCCGTCCACCTCAACCCAAGACACTCCGCCGAGACGATCAGCTCCTGCGAACTGTGGCGACGCCTCCACCAGACCCGCGCGACGGTCAGCCACTACCGCCGCCGCGGCGACCCCCTGCCACCCCGTCTCCGGCCCTGGGCCCACCACCAGCCCATCCCGCCGATAACCAACCCTCAAGATCTCCGGCTGTAGTACAAGGGCGCTTCTGATGGCTCTTGGGTGCCGCCCTCTGCCCTAACTTCACCCGAAACGGGCATCATGTTACGAACCGCTCTCTCACAGCCGACGGTGCAGCCACCTCGCACGACGAGACACGTGTGGCGGTACCCAAAGCCGCTGGTTCAAGGAGGCTTGAGAGCATAGATGAACAGGCACTCTGGCACCAGGGGGCCGCATTCGGTTCCCGACTGGTCTGGGAGCAGGTACGCAGGCTCTCACTACGGCGGCGAGGGGCGCGTGTGTCTGGCGGGCAGGCGTGCGGCTGCCCGCACGGGCCCCTTTGGAGCCGAGACGAGGAGTCGAGACGCGGTGAACACGATCAGCAAGCGGACGGCAAGGCTCTACCTCGAGGGCGTGGAGGACGCAAAGGAGTTCCCGGTGGCCGCCGTCGCGCCGCCAGGGCCGGCCGACCTCCTGCAGACCGCGCTGGCGGCTGCCTGCCCGGCGCCTGATCAGGTGGGCTATAGCCCCTCCGCCGCACTCCTGCTCTCGGTCACGTCTGCCTGGGCCTACTCAGACGCAGAGACACTCACCGCAATGTTGAGCGTCTGCGGCATGAGCGACCCCGAGTGCCACCTGTTCAGCGTGGTGAACGGGGCGCTCTTCGTCGATGCCCAGGCGTTCTTCGTGCGCAGCACCGAGCAGCGCGTTGGCATCCTGGTCTTCCGCGGGACCGAGTTCGGCGGTGTCACGCTCACCGACGTCTTCACGGACATCAACACGGAGACCGTCCGGTACCCGGACGCGGTCGACTCCGCGGTCCACGGCGGGTTCTACCGGAGCTTCAAATACCTGTGGCCGAAGCTCGTCCCCACGCTGGCGATTGAAGGGACCGACGAGGCGGGCATTGACCGCCTCTTCATTGCGGGACACAGCCTGGGTGGCGCCCTGGCCGCGCTCGCGACCTGCGAGCTCGTCGCTGGATCGACGCTCCCCACAGGGCTGCGGGGGAAGTTCTGCGGCCTCTACACCTTCGGCCAGCCGATGGTCGGCAACCGCGCCTTCGCCGCGCACTTCGAGCCGCTGGTTGGCGAGCGGACGTTCAGGCACGTGTATCAATACGATGTCGTGCCGCAACTCCCGCCGCGCACGACGGGGCGGTTCAGCCACTTTGGCACAGAGTTCTTCGGCACAGCCACCCAGACCTGGCAGAGGCGGCGCATTTCGAGGCAGCAGGCGCTCGCGGCGACGCTGGTGATCCCGGTGGCGATCCTCGCCTTCGTGCTGCGGCAGCTGCCCGCGGGGCGCAGGCTCTCGCTGCCGGTCTCTCTCAGCGACCACCTGCCACAGAACTATATCGACTGCTCAAAGCTGAACAACGTGGCGACGGCCTATCCCTAGACCATCTGCGCAGTGCAACTCGCACGAAGGTAACGAAGTGCGTCGCCCGGTCGACCGGCATGGCGACGAGCAGTCGCAGCAGGGTGACTGTCTGTCAACAACGATGAGAGGGACCCGAGATGGCACGGCCGCGCTACACCCTCATCACCGGCGACTTCTACATCCGCTACCCGGACCTGCCGCGCAACGGTCCGGAACCGGACGGCGACACCATCAACTTCCTGCCGGACAACGACGACCTGGTGCGGAGTCTGCCGCGCTTCAGCAACCGCGGCCCGGACCGGCGCCACCTCGGCACCTATGGCACTCGGTTCGAAGGCATCGACACGCTCGAGACCCACTTCGAGAACCAGCACCAGGACCTGACGTTCGCCCGCGCTGCTCGCGACCACATGCTGGATAAGATGGGTTTTGGCGCTGTCAAGCTCTGGGAGGACCTGCCCAACAAGATCGAGTCAGCCGAGCACCACCCGGTCCAGGGCTACCTGCTCGCCAACGGCGTGGAGAGCAACGGCCGGCTGCTGGCGCTTGTGTACCCCGGCGAGCCCGATCTTGCTGCTGCCGACGGCGATCCCGTGTTCGTCGACGTCGAGCGGCTCGATCGGAGCGTGAACGTCAGCCTCGTGCGCGCCGGGCTGGCCTACGCCGAGCTCTACGCGACCATGCCGCTTGAGCTGATCGAGCACCTCCGGGGCGTGATCAAGGAGGTGCGGGCGAACGCGACGGGCATGTGGCCGCAGGAAGCGGTCACCACCGAGCGTCGCGTCCAGCTGACCGGGCTGACCGAACTGTCCCAGCTGGTCATGTTTCCGAAGCTGTATCGACGGCTCGTCAAGTACTTCAAGGATGGCCACGTCGACCTGGCAGCGTTCGACGTGTGGGTCCGCGCCGACCCCGTCGACCGCGACGACACAGCGCTGCTGCCAACCGGCGAGCTGGGCAACCTGCACGACCTGTACGACGTCAACGCCGACGGCATCCAACTGCAGTTCCTGCCCGAGGAGCTGATGTTCGCGCCCGATCCCGTGCCGCATCTGTAGGCCACAGCTGTGCTACCGCCGCGCCCTGGGCCTCGCCCTGGCTTCCGAAGCATTACGCGCAGAACTTCAGGCAAGCCGCTTAGAGGTCGCGCAGATAGGCGCGGTGGTGACACCTCGACCGCAAGACAGGCACAGGTCCTGGTGATCATGGAGTTGCGACGCTCTGTGATCACCGGGAAGACCTGTGCCTGTACTGCCATCATGGCTGACGGAACCACTTTGGGGCCAACTCGCGGCCCTGCTGCCCGAGCGGCCGGGGTACCACCCGGACCATCCGCTGGGCTGCCACCGCCCCCGCATCAGTGACCGGATCGTCTTCGACAAGATATTGCAGCTCCTGCGGTTCGGCTGCTCCTACCAGGCGATCGCCGACACGACCTCCTCGGCCACCACGATCCGCAACCGCCGCGACGAGTGGATCGCCCTCGGCGTCTTCGCCCAGCTCAAGCAGATCGCGCTGGACTCCTACGACCGGATCGTCGGCCTCGTCCTCGACCAGATCGCCGTCGACGGGTCGATCACCAAAGCGCCCGGCGGCGGCGAGGCCGCCGGGCGTTCCCTGGTCGACCGCGGCAAACAGGGCCTGAAACGCTCCGGTATGACGGACGGTTACGGCATTCCACTGGGCCGCGTCCTGGCCGGAGCCAACCGCCACGACTCCCCGCTGCTCGCGCCGACCTTGGACCGCCTGGACGACCTGGGACCGCTGCCCGACGACATCACCGTCCACCTGGACGCCGGCTACGACTCGGACACCACCCGCACCCTGCTCAGCGAACGCGGCCTGCACGGCCGCATCGCGCACAAGGGTGAGAAGGCGCCGATCCAGGCCAGTCAGAGGTGGCACGTGGAGCGCACCCACGCCTGGCAGAACGCCTTCCACCGCCTCGCCCGCTGCTACGAGCGTCGGGCTACCGTCATCGACGCTTTCTTCGACCTCGCCGATGCCATCATCACCGTACGCAGCCTGATCCGTCGGGCATGGACGACCCACCGCTGGGACGACCGCCCCACCCGGCGACCATGACCAGCCCCCTGTGCGCCGGGGCTTGCGCGGCCAGAGACTGGACCACTGCGATCGACGCATTGCGGGAGGCCCTGGCCTCGCGGGGCGTTCCGCCTCGGCCGTGTGGAGGACGCGCGTTGGCGGGCTTGATCGTATCCCGCACACCTGGTGAGCCGTCAGCGAACGAAGACATGGCCGCCAGGGCGGCCGTGCAGGCTGGGGGGCATGGATGTGATCGAGGTACTGCCGAGGCTGCGCATGCTCCGCTTCCCGGTGGGGGCGGCCTATCTGTGGCGGGACGACGACGAGCTGACTCTGATCGACACCGGGACGGCGGACTGCGCGGCGAAAATCGAGGACGTACTGGACGGCGAACTGCGGCGGATCGTGCTGACGCACTGGCACGAGGACCATACGGGCTCGGCCGCCGAACTCGCCGCCCGACACGGCGCGGAGGTGCTGGCACACCGGCTGGAGGCGCCGGTGATCCAGGGCGAGGCGACCGGAGCGCCGCCGGTGCTGGAGGAGTTCGAGGTGCCGATCCGGGCGGCCCTTCCGCCACTGCGGCCGGCCCCGCCGTGCCGGGTGGACCGGGAGGTGGAGGACGGCGATGTGCTGGAGTTCGGCGACGGGGCGGTGGTGGTCGCGGTGCCCGGGCACACGGACGGGTCGATCGCGCTCCACCTGCCCGGGCCGAGGGCGCTGTTCACCGGCGACGCGGTCGCCAACGTCGGCCGGACCATGCTGGGTGTCTTCAACACCGACCGCGCCCGGGCCGTCGAGTCGCTGCACCGGCTTGCCAAGCTGGAGATCGACACGGCGGTCTTCGGGCACGGTGACCCAATCTCGCACGGTGCGGCGGCCGCCTTGCAGGGAGCAGCCGCCTCAGCGGTGTGACGAAGGTCAGCTCTTCGGCAGGCTGGGCGGTCTGATCCCGGAGTCCGAACGGCATCGTTGTCCAAACCCCAGCGCCATGATGACAGCGCAGGCACAGCCCCCTGATGGTCACAGAGCGTTGAGGATCCGTGATCAGGAACGTGCCTGTCCCGTCTGCCCACCGACCCCAGCAGCCGCCTATCCGCGCAACCTCTCAGCTTGGCGTTTAACGCCGCAGGTCACTCGACCTGCTGAGTTCTCCGGGAACCGGCAGCACGTGGCGCGGCCGTTCTTCACGCTTCGAGATGTCGAGTAACGAAGCACGAAAGAACGGCCGCTGCCC
>NZ_JBQQCE010000549.1:0-6028 GCF_052245645.1 Streptomyces sp. KR55
GTCGTAGCCGACGATGGCGAGGTCGT
Organism: Streptomyces sp. KR55; assembly: GCF_052245645.1. Classification (NCBI taxonomy): domain Bacteria; kingdom Bacillati; phylum Actinomycetota; class Actinomycetes; order Kitasatosporales; family Streptomycetaceae; genus Streptomyces; species Streptomyces sp. KR55. The sequence continues at coordinate 27 of NZ_JBQQCE010000549.1, forward strand.
CGGGGACGCCGACGCCGGCCGCGTACATGGCCTGCAGGACGCCGAGGGCGAGCAGGTCGTTGGCGCAGAAGACGGCGGTGGGGCGCTCGGCGAGGCCGAGCAGGCGGGCGCCGGCGTCCCGGCCCGCCGCGACGTCCAGCCGCTCGGTGGGCAGTTCGCGCAGCGCGTCGGGGCCGAGGCCGGCCTCGGCGAGCGCGTTCAGGGCGCCGGTACGCCGGTCGCGCACCTGGTTCAGGCCGGGCGGCCCGCTGACGTACGCGATGGAGCGGTGCCCGGCGTCCACCAGGTGGCGTACGGCCAGGGCGCCGCCCGCCACGTCGTCGACGGAGACGGAGCACTCGGTGGTGCCCTCGGCGACCCGGTCGACGAGGACGAAGGGGATGTTGTGGCGGCGGAAGGTGTCGATGTTCCGGCCGGTGGCGTCGGCCGGGGTGAGCAGCACGCCGCGCACCCGCTGCTCGGCGAAGAGGGAGAGGTACTCCGCCTCCTCGGTCGGGTCCTGGGCGCTGTTGCACACCATGACGCCGAGGCCGGCCTCGCGTGCGGCCCGTTCGGCGCCGCGGGCGACGTCGACGAAGAACGGGTTGCCCATGTCGAGGACGAGCAGGCCCATGATCCGGCTGCGGCCCGCGCGCAGTTGGCGTGCGGACTCGCTGCGGACGTAACCCAGCCGGTCGATCGCGGACTGCACCCGCGCCCGGGTCTCGGTCGCGACCGTGTCCGGACGGTTGATGACGTTCGAGACCGTGCCGACGGAGACTCCGGCGGCGCGGGCGACGTCCTTGATACCCACCGACTGGGCCATCGGGCAGGGACCTCCAGGAAGACGAGGGGCGGCGGGAAGCACTTCACATTACCGTCATGCCGCCCCAACGGCTGCGGTCAGGCAGGCAGGCGGAAGTTGAGGTTGCGCAGCGCCGAGGGTGTCGTACCGCTGGACTTCTCCTGGTACATGATCGACAGGAAGTTGTCCTGTGCGATGCGCGTCTCGTCGATCACGACCTCGCCGAAGGCGTTCAGCCCGGCGGTGACGCCGTCGTACAACATCGTCCAGTCCGTGTATCCGGAGGCCTTGGAGGCTCCGGCGATCCGGCCGAACGGGAAGATCGCGTACGCGTTGTCGTACTTGTCCAGGATCAGCTTGGTGCGCTGGCTGGAGTTCAGCGGGACCGGGATCTCGGTCTTCTGCCAGGTTCCGGAGGAGTTCTTGCGGACGTGGAAGGCGCGGCCGTTGGCGGTGCGGTTCGCGACGTAGTTCGTCGTGCACTGGCCGAAGCGGCCGGGTACGTAGCTGATGATCGCGTGCGGGAGGCCGGCGGAGTCGGTGAACTGGCTCTCCTGGTTCATCAGGGAGTGGTCCGGGTTGAGCGGGTCGACGACCAGGCCGGCGTCGGTGACGGAGACGCGGTCGGAGCCGCCGGTGGTGCCGACGACGGTGCCGGCGTTGTTGCGCCAGGTGCGGCCGCGGTCGTCGGAGTAGACGTAGCCGGTGTCGTGGTTGGTGATGCCGCCGCTGTTGCACATCACGGCGCCGTTCTGCTCGCGCCAGGTGAAGAAGGCGTGCAGGCGCCCGTTGCGGTCGTAATCGATGCCGTGCAGGTACATGTTGCGGGCGGTCGAGGAGCCGTGCTCGCTCGTGTACGTCCCGGTGGAGCTCGTCCACTCCCCCAGCGCGGTCCACTTCGTGCCGTCGTACTCCGCCAGCGCGTTGCGGCCGTTGCCGGAGATGCCGACGCGGTAGCTGAGCTGGAGCCTGCCGTCGGGCGTCGAGATGAACTGCGGGTAGGTGAACTGCGAGGTCAGGGTCAGCCCGTCGAGGGTGGACTGGGGTGCGCCGAAGCGGCTCGTGGTCCAGCTCAGGCCGCCAGGGTTGTCCATGAGGCCGGCCACCGACTTGACGTAGGTGAAGCCGTCGCTGTGCGAGTCCATGTTGAGGTGGAGGCGGCCGTCGACCTTGGAGACGCCCATGGAGATGACGTTGTGGGAGTCGTTGTAGCGCAGGGTGTGGCCGACCTTGACCGTGGACCAGGTGGTGGCACCGAGGACACGGCGGCCGACGACGGCGTTGCGGTCGGCGGTGTACCAGACGGCGTACTGGTAGCCCTTGTAGGTCAGCAGGCCGTTCTTCTGGAAGGCGTTGTTGTTGACCAGGCCGTCGTACGACACGAAGAAGATGGCCTGGCTGTCGAGCGTGGTGGTGCCGGTCAGGGTCACCGAGGGGCCCGGGTCGGCGGCCCGGGCGGTGCCGGCGCCGAGGCCGGGGCCGGCCACGGCGCTCAGCAGGGCTGTGGCGAGCACGGTACGTCTTCTCATGACACAACTCCGGCTCAGGCTAGGTGGAAGACTTCGGTCAGGGGCTTCATCGCTTCGTCGGGTCGGGCGCCGTCCAGCGACTCGAAGAACGGCGCCATCTCCGCCTGCCAACGGGCGTTGACCTCGGTGCCCTCCATGCCGGCCTGGGCGGCGGCGAAGTCCTCGGTCTCCAAGTAGCCGACCAGCAGGCCGTCCTCCCGCAGGAAGAGGGAGTAGTTGTGCCAGCCGGTGGCCGAGAGTGCTTCAAGCATCTCGGGCCACACGGCGGCGTGCCGCTCGCGGTACTCGTCGAGGCGGTCCGCCCGGACCTTCAGCAGAAAGCACACGCGCTGCATCAACGGCCCCCAGGGACTCAGAAGTTGAACTGGTCGATGTTCTTGGCGTCGAACACGGTCGGCTTGCCGAGGCTGATCACGCCGTCCTTGCCGATGGTGTACTCGCCCATGTCGCCGGCGGTGAAGGTCTCGCCCTCCTTGCCGGTGATCTGCCCGGAGGCCAGCGCGACGGCGGTACGGGCGGCCAGCTCGCCCAGCTTGGACGGGTCCCACAGCTCGAACGCCTCGACGGTGCCGTTCTTGACGTACTTGCGCATGTCGTTGGGGGTGCCGAGGCCGGTCAGCTTGACCTTGCCCTTGTACTTCGAGCCGGAGAGGTACTGGGCGGCGGCCTTGATGCCGACGGTGGTCGGGGAGATGATCCCCTTCAGGTTCGGGTACTCCTGCAGCAGGCCCTGGGTCTGCTGGAAGGACTGCTGGGCGTCGTCGTTGCCGTAGGCGACCTTGACGAGCTTCATGTCCTTGTACTTGGGATCCTTGAGTTCGTCCTTCATGAACTCGATCCAGGTGTTCTGGTTGGTCGCGGTCTGCGCGGCGGACAGGATCGCGATCTCGCCCTTGTAGTCGATCTGCTCGGCGAGCAGCTGCACCTCGGTGCGGCCCAGGTCCTCGGCGGACGCCTGCGAGACGAAGGCGTTGCGGCAGTCGGGCTTGGTGTCGGAGTCGTAGGTGACGACCTTGATGTCGTTGCTCATGGCCTGCTTGAGCGCGGTGCACAGGGCGCCCGGGTCCTGCGCGGACACGGCCATCGCGTCGACCTGCTGCTGGGTGAGCGTGTTGACGTAGGAGACCTGCCCGGAGGTGTCGGTGGCGCTGGACGGGCCGACCTCCTTGTAGCTGGAGCCCAGCTCCTTCAGGGCCGCCTCGCCGCCCTTGTCGGCAGTGGTGAAGTAGGGGTTGTTGACCTGCTTGGGCAGGAAGCCGACGGTCAGGCCCTTCTTGAGTTCGGCGTTCGGGTCGGCCTTGCCGGCCGCGGCGGCCGAGCCGCCCTCGTTCGCGACGTCCTCCTTGGTGGTGCCGCCGCAGGCGGTGGCGGCGAGGGCGAGCGAGGTGACGGCGGCGAGGGCCGCGCAGGTGCGGCGGAGGGATGACTTGCGCATGGTGGGTTCCTTATGAGGGTGAACGGGCGTGGGCTTACGAGGTCGTCCGCGGGCGTCCTGGCCTACGAAGCCGGACTGGGCGCCTTGGACACCGGCGCTGAGGCGGCTCTACGCCCTGCCCTGGCGACGGAGATCTGCCGTGCGACCCGGGGGCCGAGCACGGAGAGGACGAGCAGTACGCCGGTGACGACGATCTGCGACTGGGCGGAGACGTCCTGGAGGCTCATCACGTTCTGCAGCGCGCCGAGCAGGAAGACTCCCGCGATCGCGCCGCCGAGCGTGCCCTTGCCACCGTCGAAGTCGATGCCGCCGAGCAGCACCGCGGCGATGACGGCCAGTTCGAGGCCGGTGGCGTTGTCGTAGCGGGCGCTGGCGTAGTGCAGCGCCCAGAAGATGCCGGTGAGCGAGGCCATCAGGCCGGTCAGCGTGAACAGGATCAGCTTCTGCCGCTTGACCCGGATACCGGCGAAGCGCGCGGCCTCCTCGCTGGCGCCGATCGCGAACAGCGACCGCCCGAACGGGGTGGCGTGCAGCGCGACCACCGCGATCGCCAGCAGGACGAGGAAGGGCAGGAGGGCGTACGGGATGAAGGTGTCGCCGATGCGTCCGGCCGCGAAGTCCAGGTACTGGCTGGGGAAGTCGGTCACCGCGTCGGAGCCGAGCACGATCTGCGCGACGCCCCGGTAGGCGGCGAGGGTGCCGATGGTGACGGCGAGGGACGGCAGGCCGAGCTTGGTGACCAGCAGGCCGTTGATCAGTCCGCACACCATGCCCAACAGCAGGCAGATGGGAATGATCGTCTCGATGGTCATGCCCTGGTTCCACAGGGCACCCATCACCGCGCCGGACAGGCCGGCAGTGGAAGCGACGGAGAGGTCGATCTCGCCGGAGACCACAAGCAGGGTCATCGGCAGGGCGATCAGCGCGATGGGCAGCGTGTTGCCGATCAGGAACGACAGGTTCAGCGCGTTGCCGAAGCCGTCCACGAACGAGAACGACAGCAGCAACAGGACGATCAGGAGGGCGCCGACGACCGTGTCCCAGCGGACGGCGCGCGTCAAGGACTCAGGCATGGCGGGCGTTCCTCTTCTTCAGGGCCGACGCCACCCGCAGAGCGACCACCCGGTCCACGGCGATGGCGAGGATGAGCAGGATGCCGTTGATCGCGAGCACCCACACGGAGCTGACACCGAGGGCGGGCAGCACGCTGTTGATGGAGGTCAGCAGCAGCGCGCCGAGGGCCGCGCCGTAGACGCTGCCGGAGCCGCCGGTGAAGACGACGCCGCCGACCACGACCGCGCTGACGACGGTGAGTTCGTAGCCGTTGCCGGTGCCGGAGTCGACGTTGCCGAACCGGGCCAGGTACAGCGCGCCCGCGAGCCCCGCGAGGGCACCGCAGAAGGTGTACGCGGCGAGGATCCGCTTGCGGACCGGGATGCCGGCGAGGCGGGCGGCCTCGGGGTTGGAGCCGAGGGCGTACAGCTCGCGGCCGCTGCTGAAGTGTTTGAGGTAGTAGGCGGTCGCCACCAGGACGGCGAGGGCGATCAGCGCCAGCCACGGCACGGCAAGGATGCCGCCGGAGCCGAAGTCGACGAAGCCGTCCGGCAGGTCGGCCGCCGTGATCTGCCGGGAGCCGACCCAGATCGAGTCGATGCCCCGGATGATGTAGAGCGTGCCGAGCGTCACGACGAGCGCGGGCACCTGGCCGAGGCTGACGAGCAGGCCGTTCAGCAGGCCGAAGCCGATACCCATCAGGACCGCCAGGAGGATGGCGACCAGCGAGTTGCCGCCGCCCTGGAGATACGTACCTGCGGCGAAGGCGCTGATGCCGAGTGTCGATCCGACCGACAGGTCGACGTTGCGGGTGATGACGACGAGCGACTGTCCGACGGCCACCAGCACCAGGATGGTCGCGTTCAGCAGCAGGTCCTTGATGCCCTGCTCGGTGAGGAACTCGCTGTTGCCCAGCTGGGTGATGACGATCATCACCACGAAGACGGCCAGGATGGCGAGTTCGCGCATCTTGAAGACGCGGTCGACCAGGCGGGTGGCGCCGGCCTTGGGCGCCTCGGCGGTCGGGGCGGGGTTCGGCGCGGTCACCGTCATGCGGCGGCCCTCCCGGTGGCTGCGGCCATCACGGTTTCCTCGGTGGCGTCGGAGCGTGGGATCTCGGCGGTGAGCCGGCCCTCGTGCATCACCAGCACGCGGTCGGCCATGCCGAGGATCTCGGGCAGGTCGGAGGAGATCATCAGGA